>JBGTFK010000254.1:0-5219 GCA_041747305.1 Candidatus Nitrosocosmicus sp. | reverse complement strand
GCTACTATACCAATTACCGACGAAAATAGTACTTTATCGTACGTATTGCTATTGTCTTTTGATCCCGAAGTTACAAATGTTCACCAAATTATTACAGAAAAGATAATCCCGTTCATAAACGAGGACAAGGGCAACTTGACGAAATTACACAATAAATAGGAACAACGAATTGATAAGGTCCATACTTATTCTAAAAAAAGTCCTTATTATTATAAAATTATTCAAGTAAAATGTACTTATACTAAACGAAGATGTTATATACCCGAAAAATCTACTTAATGATGCATGAATAAGTTAAATGTATTTGTAGTTTTAAGTGTCGTAGCAGCAGCATCTTTGTTTGGAGCAGCGGTAACACCAGCTCTCGCACAAGACAACATGTCAATGACAATGGATGAAACGTCAATGCCAATGGACAACATGTCAATGCCAATGGATGATATGGGTAATATGACCATGACGATGGATAATTCTACTGTAAACTAGGACAAGATATTAACCTATAATATTTTTTCTAGATTTATTTTAAAGTTTTTTTAATCTATTTTTGTTTGAAATCGGTGATTTGTAATTGATGATTAAATATGGCTAAATATAATTATTTATAATGACTTTTGACAGTCTATCTGAATACTTGAATGCCCTAGAATCAGCGGGCGAATTAAAAAAAGTCCAGACGGAAGTAAGCTCTGAATTAGAAGTAGCTGAGATTATGAGACGATTGATGTATACAAAAAAAAGTCCTGCTATTTTGTTTGAAAACATAAAGGATTTTGAAATACCTATCCTCGGCAACGCATTCGGATCAATTAAGAGATTACAGATAGCTTTAGACTTGGAAGATTTTTCAGAAATAGGAAATCGAATCGTTGAAATGACCAGGATGAAAATGCCATCTGGGGTTTTAAATAAACTAAAAATGCTTCCGAAGTTATCAGAGATCTCTGAGTACGGCCCTAAAATCGTGGATAAAGGCCAGGTTCAAGAAGTCATTGAAACAGATAACCCTTCATTCAAACAATTTCCCATTCTCAAATCATTTAAACAAGATGCAGGAAGATTTATTACCTTTGGAATGACCGTTACCAAACATCCAGAAACCGGCATTCGAAATATAGGAGTTTATCGTATTCAAATTCTGAATGACAAGCAAGGGATAATGCACTGGCAGATTCACAAACGTGGTGCCCAGCATTCTAATATCTCAAAAGAATCTAAAAAGCCAATCGAAGCAGCAATAGTAATAGGGGCCGACCCTGGTACTATTTTCAGCAGCATAGCTCCAGTTCCAGAAGGCATGGATAAATTTCTGTTTGCGGGAATTTCTCGAAAGAAAGGGGTCAAAATGGTGAAATGTGAAACAGTAGATTTGGAGGTACCAGCTAATGCAGAAGTCGTATTTGAGGGCATCATCGACCCAGAAAACCTTGAAACCGAAGGGCCATTTGGAGATCATACTGGTTATTTTACTCCTCCCGATAAATTCCCTGTCTTTACATTAACCGGCGTCATGCATAGAAAAAAGCCTGTTTATTTAACAACTGTCGTCGGAAAGCCCATCCTAGAGGATGCGTATTTTGGAAAAGTAATAGAAAGATCTTTCCTACCTCTGATACAGATGTTTCAACCCGAAGTGATAGATTTCTCGATGCCAGCAGCTGGATGGTTTCAAGGATTGGGAATAATCTCTATTAAGAAAAGGTATCCGGGCCAAGCAAAAAAGGTGATGATGGGATTATGGGGGTTGGGCCAACTCTCCCTAACCAAGATTTTTGTCGTAGTTGATCAAGATATAGATGTTCATGATATTGATAAAATTATTTGGGCCATAACGACCAAAGCAGATCCAAAACGGGATATATTGATAATAGAGAATGTCCCTACTGATACTCTGGATCCTTCATCTCCTTTGGTAAATTTTGGATCAAAAATGGGGGTCGACGCCACAACTAAATGGAGAGAGGAAGGCTTTTTTAGGGAGATTCAGGAGGAAGTTCACGTTGACGATGAAACGAAATTGTTGGTCGATAAAAAGTGGTCTTCGTATGGATTTCCTCCAGAAAATACCCACGCTAGCGATGTCGACTGAAACAATTCCTTCACTGCAGTGATCCATGGCTAAAATCAACTTAAAGCCTTATATTTAGGCTTTTCGTATAGTAGGTTAATAAGATAGATAATGTCTAGTAAAGACAAAATCAATACTAATAACCTCCAGTTGAAAAAAGCCATGAAATGTGAGAGTTTGGATGAAGGCACATTCGCATTCTTAAATTGGATGAATTGCAAGTCATTTGATAGTGCAGGCTATGAACAGAACCCTCCTTTAATATTGAAATATGTTGATTTTCCTAAGGTTGGTTTGGTAAGATTATTTGATAGATTTTTGGGGCAGGACATTTTTGTCGATATAGTAGATTGTGTACCATCGTGTAAGACATGTATAACCGATGATTGTTCGCATGTTGGTTTTACTATATGCTTACTGCAATTAATTGAGCGAGAGGGGTTTGAATCCGTGGATGAGGTCTTGAAATAGATAATCACTATAATTGAGATTAGAATTGTCGCAAAACTACAAGATGAATTTATAATAAAATTTTTATATTCATTAATCTAAGGTTTCATAATGACTGAGAATAATGAATATGTTCCAAATGTAGTTGCTTTAGAGGTATTAGAAAAAAATGGTGTTAATATTGAAAGACTAAAAGAATTGATAACCAAAGGCGTGGGTGCGGAATTTACCACCTATTATTATTATACAATTTTGAGGATGCATTGTACAGGTCTTGATGGAGAAGGAATCAAGGAGATTGTTGAAGATGCAAGAATTGAGGATAGAAACCACTTTGAGGCTATGGTTCCACGGCTTTATGAATTGGGTGGAAGTTTGCCACGAGATATCAGAGATTTTGCAACCCAAGCTGGATGTCCAGACGCTTATTTGCCAGAGAATTGGAAAGATTTGACTTCTATCATGAAAGTACTTTTGGAAGCAGAACAATGTGCGATTCGATCTTGGGGAGAAGTCTGTGACATGACTGGCGGAAAAGATCCTAGAACCTTCGATATTGCCCAGAGGATAATGCAGGAGGAAATTGAGCACGAAGCTTGGTTCATAGAACTGCTATCAAAAAGACCATCGGGACATTTTAGGAGAAACTTTCCAGGACAATCACCCTATACATCTGGTGCAGGTGGACTCAGCCACCTTTAATTTTTAATCATGTTAAATTGCTCATAGATTATATTGAGAAATTTTTAGAAAATTCTACCTATTCATAAATTATAACCGCATTACTATTCTTTTATACTGTAGTCATTTAGAACCGCCGGATAAAAGTTTTTTTTAGGAAAGAAATATTTTATAAACCCATTGTAAAATAATATTAATGGTATTGCACTTAACAAATAGAAGGAAGGGGGAATTTCTAATGGCCGTAGGTGGGATTGGCCTGGCAATAGGGGCCATGAGTATCAGCGTACCACAAGTCGCATATGCAGGCTTGTGTATAACTGGTTTGGGTATTGTATCTATGTTGTGGAAATAGATCTAGTTGATGAGTCATACCTATGTGTTTTGCAAATGTATTATGGCATACAAAAATGCATTAGGAATAATTCGATTTCATAAGCAACATAACTATCTGAGTAGATATTAAAGGAACGAGTACAGATATCTCTTCCTTTAGCTACTATACAAATGAAAACCTCCTCAAATCTTAGTCTAACTAATATTCATAATTTCAATCGAGTGAGAAAGGTGCAGAAAACATGGAGAAATGTAATCTTGGCGAACACATAACCAGAGTTGTTGAGAATTGGTTTATGTGTAATTTTTTTAGTCTTATCCCTTCAATGTATTATTTAAATGTAGAATTCTTTAAATCCCAACATGTTCTACATAATTGGCCCTTCATACCCCACAGCGGTTTGGGATTATACCTAATAAAACCCAATTTCTTATTACATTCATTGCAATAATTATTAATTTTTTCGTATTCTTTGGATTTTTTTTCATAGCAATCAATGCAAAGAGATTGACTTGAATTCAGATTCCACTTCCATTCAGGTTTCTTGATGTCGCCAGAAATCATATTCTTACATGCAAAGCAAACCTGGGAGTCTGTACTGGATTCGCTGGGATGTGAATTTTCTACTGATTTGCTATTATTTGAATCCCCTGTTTGATTGGATTGAAAAATTTCTTTGTTAGTATCTGCATCTTCCTTCTCATTGGAACGAGTTGATTTTCTCTTAAATGGAATCCTCACGTTTAGATATTCGAAATTGTCTTATTTTAGAGTTGTAATTTCCTCTAGGCTAATGCAAATACTTAATTTTTAGAACTCTTCTTTTAATGTTGTTGTCGCCGTCTTACTATGACATACTAGAGATAGACCAACATGCAACTATTGCTGATATCAAAAAATCATTTAGACTACTTGCCCTCAAACACCATCCTGACAAGAACAAAAGCAATGAATCTCATCAAAAGTTCTTGCAAATAGTAGAAGCCTACGAAGTATTATCTGACGAAAATTCAAGAAGGAAATACGATTTGATTAATTCATCCTCAAACCAATCTTCCAATTTTACTCCAAGATGGACTCCATCAGCTGATTTGTCAAAATTTTACAGTTATGATGTTATAAAGAATTGGCATGTCCCTAACAAATCTCCTGGAGGAATGTGGGATATAGGAGAAAAGGAAAATCTTGGAATGTGGAAGACCACTTTAGCATTGTTTGGGTCATTAGCATGCGTAGCAGGCTTTATTCTTATTCTATCAAATTAGTTGTTGCAACTATCGATCTCAAATATTTCTAGGACTAGTCAAATTACCTAGCCATGTTTGATCGCCATCTCGTAGTGCTATGATGTTTTCATTCCATGTATATCTTTATGACCATCATTTTGGTATAATTCGAGTATATTAGACCTCTTGCATAATCAGACCACCAGAGAAAAAAAATTATACATGAAATCGAGACTCTAGTCTAATTAAGTTATTATTACTTTATTACTCACGGTTTCAACCACTATTAACTAATATGCAAGAGGACTATAGACTTGTCAGTTGTATATGGCATTTCTGATAATTTATAGATAGTTTGATTGATAGTATATATGGTATTTAATTAAAACCTGCATTAAGATGCATATATGAAGTAGTTTACATTTAGACCAGGTCTTATAAAGGCTGTTTCTTATAC
>JBGTFK010000253.1:0-6872 GCA_041747305.1 Candidatus Nitrosocosmicus sp. | reverse complement strand
AGCATCCAGTTCTATAAATGATGGATACACCGAGGTATCCTGCCAAGGCTGTAGATTCCTCAAACTATAACATCATATTCATTCTCCAATTTGAGAAAAGCCCTAGATAGAGATCCAAACAATATACATCAAGGATAGGACTGAAGGATTTGTTGACTACTTTCCTTGTCAAACGGAAAAAAGAAATTTTTATCACTAAAAAACTGGCTCAATTTTTTTGTAAATATGCATTAAAAGGAGAGGATTAACGCTTAAGTTAATGACCATTGGATGTACTTGCTATTTTCATTAAAGAGTGTGGACTGAAATTGGGGACACTAAATCCGATATTGGATTTACCCAAAAATATACATGATTATGGATTCTATTAGAGATAAACTTTTATAAAACTTTTTACAAACAATTAGAATGAAATTAGTTACTATTGCAGGGACTAGACCTGAAATAATAAAGCTAGCATACCTGATTCCATTGTTAAATACTAACTTTGACCACAAATTTGTATACACAGGGCAACATTTTTCACCAAATATGAGCGACATTTTCATTGATGAATTAAAAGTCAAACCTGACTATGATCTTCAATCAAATTCATCTGACATTCCCACAATGAGAACTAAATTGGTACCTGTATTAAAAAATATTAATCCTGATTATGTCGTTATATATGGGGACACTAACTCTAGTATGGCAGCGGCATTAGCAGCTAATGATATTAAGAGTAAAATCATACATGTTGAAGCTGGGGTTAGAGACTTTGACATGCATGTACCAGAGGAACCACTTAGGATCCAAATAGATGAAATGTCTGACTATCTTTTTTCACCTTCAAGCTTTTGTACGACTGTTCTATCATATGAAAATATAAGTGGAAAAGTTTTCACTACCGGGAATTTGATAGTAGATGTTTGCAAAGATTTGTCAAAAATTGCAATATCGACGAAACTTCCCGAGTCTATCCCGCAAGATTTTCTCTTACTAACTTTGCACAGGCCAGAAAATGTCGATAACCCTCAAAATCTTAAATTACTGATGAACCATATTGCCTCTACTGATTATCCTGTTGTATTCCCTGTTCATCCTAGGACTAAAAAAAACTTGGCCAACTTTAACATCAGTGTCCCTTCAAATATAACAATGATAGATCCACTGGGATACATGAAATTCCTTTCGATAATGTTGAAATCAAAATTGATATTGACAGATTCAGGGGGTATTCAAGAGGAATCAATTACAATAAAGAAACCTTGCATAACACTCAGACATACGTCAGCAAGATGGGAGACTATATTGCTAAGATCAAACATTTTGTTCCCACCAGACAGGCAAGATAATCTGGATGAAGTTATAAACATGATGATTGGAGCAAAAATGCATAGGAATCCTTATGGCGAGAATGTTGCCGAAAAGATAATCGAGATAATGAAAAGTGAATTAATCAAATAGATGGGTGGTACAAGCTTTTCAAATATCTTGTGAAAAACCGCTTGTAAAGTACTCTGCAGATATTTTCTTTATGATACTTTAAGCCTATATGCTTTTTCACTTCTCTATTGTACTATTTTCAAACCCTAATGGTACTCTGCACAGTGCCTGAGGCATAGATCCAATTTGTTATTTATCAGATGATGTTCATTACATTCTGCGTTGTTTCCTTTACACGCATATCATTTTCAGGCTTGTATTCTTTGGATAATATTTTAGTCCGATCTAAAAGGTATAATCCATTGTTTATTATCAATTCTTTTAATTAAATTCGTATTGTGCAGCAGATATGAAAAACGGCGATGAAATTAACTCTTTGTAAATATCCACCCCTTCAGATGATGAATTCACTGTTAAATCAATTATATCGTCACCATCGTAATATTTCTCATTCCAATAACTAATTGCCTTGATTCGAGGATATTCTCCACTCTCAATTAATTGAAGCGCGTCTTGCATCCATTCACTTTTGTTTCCCATTTCTGGATCTTCTATTATTCCCAACTCCAATATCGCAAAAGGTTTAGTAGTTGATACGGACTCTAATTCTGTATAAGCAGTACCCATAATATCACTAAATGTTCTCCATTCGTTATCCGGCGTGATAGAACCATAAACACTTGTGCCTATCCAATCAATGTATTCATCTCCCGGATAATAGTTTTCTATACTATTCCACGGCGCGTCAGTTAGGATTTCATCGCCAACCTCATGAGAAGGTATAACGTGAAATACCCATGTTATGTTATTTACATCCTCGTTTCTAAACAGGTCTATGATATGTCTGTACGCATCGCGAAATCTTTCTGGACCATCAGCAGTATTAGTATCGCCATATTCTTCAGTCTCACCCCCTCCATTAAATAGACCACTCCATGGAAACCAATCACCATTAACCTCAGTTCCAAATTCAACCATCAGAGGAATATTGGTATTTTTGGCATCTTGTGCCCATTCGATTAAGCTGTCATCAAAATCGCCATCAATAATTCCTTGAAGAGTATAAACTGGATCTGCTTCACCCTGATCCATGGTAGAACGAGGCATCATGCGAATAAATGGAACTATGTCCAAGCTATCTATGAGCCTTACAGATTCTTCTGGAAATTCGATATCTTCTATCCAATTATTAGAAAAGTATGCCCAAGTTATTTCCTTACCAACCAGTTCTTCATAATCGATCATTCTTTCTGCTGTTACTTCGTCCTCGGAACCATCGAAATCAGGATTAGCTCCATGATAAACCCCACTAGCAGGAGGGGCAATTTTTACATCAAAACCAGAAATGTCTTCAGACCCCTGGCTAAAAGTAGTGCTATAGGCATAATGATTAGTAGGAGTAATTGATTGAAATCGATAGCATTCTGATGTAAAAATTGATATAGATATAATGAAAATTAGCGATATGCTTGATATTAATCTCCAAGTCATCTGGTATACATACTAGACATTTGGGTAATTATATACCCTTACACCTAAGACTCTATGTAGTCCCAGTAGCTTTTAGTAGAAATCTTCTGGTTTACCCCTCACGCTAGATGAAAATATTCATTAAATAATTTTTCAGATCTTTTGTTATATATTATTAGGTCACATCATTATAAGAGTGTTTTTTATCGATTGCTAAGACTAGTAATTCTATGAAATCGGAAATGAAAATGCATAACATTATCGTTCATTTTGAATCTGTAGACCATAAATGATAAAGGAAAATCCTCCATGGAAATAGACCTAGTACCAACTATAATTTACTGAAAATTTACATTATTTTTATTTACATCGTGTGAGCTAGACTTACATGGCAGGATTAGTGAGATCATACTTTCTACGACTATCGCCTTAAAGCCTCAAACCAATACAAAGGCCCTATTAACTTAACGTTGAATCCATAACTAAAGATGCTCTATCTCTAATATGTTATATAAAAGAAATAGAATATCTTCAAACTATATATTCTCCTATGTTAGCGGGGCCGCCATATTATTGAATTTCATAACAACTAGGTCTCTTAATGAACTTGACGGCAATTAAAGCCCTAAACTTATTATCTCAATTCATTATTTTGAATTAACTATTGCCTACAATTACATTTTCTTGAGGTAATACTATAGTCTGATTATCAAGAACCACTTTGTTACTATTTAAACCATCTAGAATTCCTGTTTTAACAGATGTTGTAGAATTAGTGATACTATATGTGGGGTTATTTGATAATGGATTGGATATTACAGAAGTATTTTTTAGGATATGGTCTTCAAGTGTGGACTCGTATACTTTGCCTTGTCTATCCCCTAAAGAAGGTATTGCAACATATGTAGAGTCTTTTACCTGGAACGATGTGGACAACGATATAGTTTGAGAAAAAGCAATATCAATAGTAGATTTGACATATATCAAAGAAAATAAGATTATAGATACTAAAAATACAAATCCAATACCATCTATTTTATATCTGGAGCTAGTCATCTCGGTTTAATCCATTCTAACAATTTTAGAACCATTCTCATCAATGTAATGTATACTTCCAGCGGAGTCAATCTCTATTGCAGATGGTTTTTCCTGCACATTCCACTCAGTAAATTCATCGGAAAATGGCGCAAGTCTTCCGATTGTATTTGAATTACTTTCTATGAAATATACACTACCTGTAGTACGATCAAACTTTATTGAAGTTGGAAGGCTATTAGGAGTAGGAATATTCCATTCTGTTACAAGATTGGTAGTAGGCGCAAGTCTTCCGACTGTATTTGAATTACTGTCTAGGAAATATATCTCACTACTACCGGAGTAGCCCAAAGCCAGAGACCTTAGACTGCTTGTATTAGATTGGATACTCCATTCTGTAATTGTATTAGTTTCCGGAACAAGTCTTCCGATTGTATTTGAATTACTTTCTATGAAATATACATCCCCAGTTGAAGAATCTACATTCAATGAGCCAAATTGCCTATTGTTGTCCTGTACACCAGAATTATTGCCTACAGTGAAATCAGAAGAATTGGGTTGGATACTCCATTCTGTAATTGTATTAGTTTCCGGAACAAGTCTTCCAATCTTACTTGAATTACTTTCTATGAAATATACATTACCAGAAGGGTGATATATTACAGAAGTTGGAAAGCTATTAGGAGTAGGAATATTCCATTCTGTAATTGTATTAGTTTCCGGAACAAGTCTTCCGATTGTATTTGAATTACTGTCTACAAAATATATCTCATTACCACTAAATGAACTAGTAACGGCAAAGTCACTATTTTGATTTTGATTACTAGCCATTGGAAGACCCCAACTTTTAATCAAAACAGTATTTTGATCTGCAGGGATAGCTACCACTTCTATTGGTTTAATATAAAATAAAATGACAAACATAAGTACACTACATATAATTAATGTTTTCAATTTAATAGACACTTGTAAATTATTTCATATATATGTATACTTTTGTTTCTAAATGTATAAGAAAAACTTACAAATAATTGATACCTGATTTATTGTATTTGCTATGGATTGTTATGGGTGTGAATAAGAGTCATGATCTGTTTTAAAAATCTTGAACAATCAATTGCTCCAGTAAATCAATAGCATTATCAAGTATTTGATATTTTTTGGATAATCATTCTTCTTTTGTATCTTGAAGTAGTATTAAACTATTAAATATAAATCCAAACCTGAAGAACAAGTATTATTAAATCGAGATTATGCACTACAAATCTTTCATTAAGGAAAAAGATGTGAAAAATACGATGGGGAAATCATAACCAAAACAAACCTCCAGCAACAGAATCTAATACCTACAAGAAGCTAGGTAGTAGAAAGAACCAATCTTGACATACCGGGTCCAGGAAACTATTGTATGATAATATATATGAAGATAATTTTGAGGAAGGCTCCAATTCAATAACTGTCTGTCTTAATTTGGTCGTAATAGAATCATTGGATCCTAATTTGTTTCAATTAGGTAAATGAATGTAAATAAAAAGTAGTCCTATAATCATAAAATGCTTTTTTTTATTTTATTGTTTTTATAGATTAAAAGATATATCATTAGATATGTCTATTGAAATTAAACAGGAATTAAATCATTTAGGATATTCATTTGAATCAGAAGGTAGAGAAGCACATGTGACAAAATTTTCTTCAATTACCGAGGCTGGATCAGCAGATATTAGTTTTTGTTATTACGAGGGAGATAAAGCGATAAATTATATATCCAAATCAAATGCCGGAATTATTTTATGTAAGAGATCAATGATCGGTAAAATTAATCCTAAGAATGGACAACAATTTTACTTTTTAGAAAATCCCCGCCTGGCGTTTGTTCAATTGTTTCATAAATATAATATTACCAATAAAACAAGAGAGGTGTCACAATACGCAACATTGCATGACTCGGCCAAAATTGGCAAAAATTGTTCTATTGGATCATATTCCGTCGTTGATGAGGATTGTACTATTGGAGACAATTGTATTATTGGTAATCGAGTTAGTTTAAAGAATTGCGCTATAGGAGACAATTGTATTATACAAGCAGGAACCGTTATCGGCGAAGATGGATTTGCTTATGAAAGGTATGATTCTGATGAACTGATACGCTTTCCTCATATCGGAAAAGTTATAATATATGATAATGTGGAAATTTGTGCTAATTGTTCCATTGCAAGAGGCTCATTATCAAATACAGTAATAGAGAGCGGCACCAAACTAGATGCATTGGTACATTTAGCTCACAATGTGAAAATAGGAAAAAATTGCGAACTCACTGCAGGTACTATAATAGGAGGAAGCACAACTACAGGTAATTCAACATGGACTGGACTAAATTCTACTCTTAAAGATAATATTAGGATAGGCCATAATGTAATAGTAGGAGCGGGTGCTATGGTGATTAAAGACGTAGAGGATAAAGATATTGTAGCCGGCGTTCCTGCTAAATCCATAAAGAACAAAATAAACACAAATTTAACTTTCCTTATGGCCGGCCAAAAAGATTGATTCGATCAATGTATTAAAGTTGGTCGCATCCACAGTAATTTATTGGACTAAAGTATTTTGTTTACTGACAAAAGTAATATAAAGATGATACGGCTAATTCTGGCTTTGTTTACTTTAGCGTTTTATTACTGCAATGGATTCTAAAATTAAGATAGAATTTTCTATTATGATTGTGTGCAAATAAATCGAGTCATTGTTATATATGGTCTAGTCGGTATTCTTCAAACTATAGTCGAGAGTCGTTAAAACATTCTGTCCTATCCTTGATGTATATTGTTTGGATCTCTATCTAGGGCTTTTCTCAAATTGGAGAATGAATATGATGTTATAGTTTGAGGAATCTACAGCCTTGGCAGGATACCTCGGTGTATCCATCATTTATAGAACTGGATGCT
>JBGTFK010000252.1:0-7896 GCA_041747305.1 Candidatus Nitrosocosmicus sp. | reverse complement strand
CAAAGACCTCAGCGTCTAGAATCATATTGCAATCTGGGCATATACTTTGAGTATACCTAATGGTGCGTTTAGAACCAATAGTTTTACTAGTTAAATTGGAAATTTGTATTAGATCCATAATGTTGACCTTTAATACTGCATTTGATTAACTTTATAAAGATGATCTGACAAATACTACGGTGTTTAGTTAGTAAGATACAATACAGATGAAAGATTTAATATCCAAGTTTCAACTAGTCACATAAAACTATGGAAATTAGCGACAAGGCCAAGAAATCTATGGAAAGCCTTGGATTAACAAATTACGAAATTCGGGTATATACTTCGTTGTTGTTTGCCAGTTCAAATACGGCATCAGAAATTAGTAAGAAATCAGGAGTACCGTACTCAAAAATCTATGATGTTTTAAATAGCCTATATGTAAGAGGATGGATATATTCGGATAATCAAAGACCACAGAATTTTTTTCCTAAATCGCCATCAAATGCTGTGGAAGCCATGATGATAGAAATGGAGAATAATTTGAGGAGTAATAAAAATGTCATTATTAATGAATTAATGCCGATATATGAAAAAACCGGATTAAAAGAAAAACCAGATATCTGGGTGGTAAGTGGATTATACAATATAGCAATAAAAGTTACTGAAATAATTCAATCAACAAAAGAAGAGCTCTTAATAGCCATCCCCAAAATTCCAGAGAATGTAGTAAGATCGATTCAGCCAGTACTCCGAGAACTCGCCGAAAAAGGAGTTAAAATTATTATTTTAGCATCAGATGAAACTAATAGTAATACCGTAAAAGCAATGTCTAGAGTAGCTGAAGTAAGGCTCAAGAATGATATGTTTGGTGGTGGAGTCATAGGAGATTCCAGACATGTATTAATTCTACTTGGAGAAGGAAAAAACGACACAACAACAACCTCCAGCTATGACACTATAGCCATATGGGCAGAGCATACCGGATTAGCTAGTTTTGCCAAAGATTATTTCCATTATTTGTGGCAAGATGCAAAAAATAGGTTGGATAGCTAAAGCCTTATAACAGAATAGTTTAAAAATAGTAGGACAAACAATGATGTGAAAAGCCCTACTGATTAGATGAAGTAGATCTTGAGTAAAGAGTTTGTCCTATTTAATTTGTGTTTGTTTGTAAAAATTTGAATTTAGATCAAGGTTTCAAATACATATATTCATTGTATTAATAACACATAGTGTAGAAAAGTAGTGGTCCACATAGAAACTACATCATCGTTGGAAAGTTTTAGAAAATTTACAATTTTCAGCACTTGTAAATCATTCATTCCTAGTAATTATAATAGAGATTCAGACATGTTTCCCGAAAGAGATACCGGACAAGGCGATATTTATATTGAAGCAGTAGATAAACTCATGGTAAAAAAATTAAGAGAAATTAAATTTGTAAATGGCAAAGAAATATTTGGAATAATCTATTCGTCGAAAACTGGAAATACCATTTTAAAATGGAGACAATTAAAGAATAAGAATGGAAAAGTTATAGGCGAAGCATCGCCTAGCACATTATCCAATTTGGTGGAATCAGGAGTTTTAACCAAACACTGGTTTGAACACTATTTAAAGTCTCAAAAACAAGATGAAGAATTGGTTAAATAGGATACAAGTAAAAAATGAAATTCACTAAAGTAAGGGAATCAGAAAACAAAATAGTCTTAACCTTAGAAGAACCAGATGATCTTTTTAGTCTTAGAAGAATAATAGATATCGGAGACAACATTATTGCCGATACTACTAGAGTAATCAAACAGGATAATGAATACGCCAGACCAGATAGAGGAGAAAGAATTAAAATCAGGATAATTTTAAGAATAGAAAAAATTAGTTTCGATGATGCAATCGACAGATTGAAGATATCAGGAGTAATAATTACTTCAAACAATGAAAACATACCTAAAGGTTTGCACCATTCTATTAACGTAAAAATCAATGATACGATCATCTTAGAAAAATCAAATTGGAATGAAAACTATATAAAAATACTATCAAAGTCGGCTCTTGAATTTAAATATTTATTTATCTCAATAGACTCACAAGAGACCGCTATCGCAAAATTAACTGGAACAAATTTGAAAATAACTCCCAACATACATTCCGGAAAGAGTGGCAAAAGATACGTTACTGATCAAAGAAATGAATCAAGCAATAAGATCTATTTTGAGAATATAAGAACTGCCTTAGATATTTATTTAGAAGAACAAGGAATCAAAATAGTAATATTTGGTCCCGGAGAGACAAAGAGAAGACTCCTTAACTACCTAAGGGGAAAAAATGAATCCTATCAAAACAAAGATTTTGTAATAGCGGACGGTATTGAAACGGCTGGTGAAGACGGGATTTACGTATTTTTAAGATCAGAAGCCCTGAAGGATCTTATGTCCAGTAGCAAAATTGCCATGGTTTCTACGATTCTGGATAGAGTGATGCAACAAATAAACACCGGAGAAAAAAAATATGCAATGGGAATAAAAGAGACAAAGTACGCGCATTCATTGAATGCCATTGATTCGCTGGTTTATTCTGATAAGGTTTTTTTAAACATAAAAGAAGACGAGTTCATAAAACTATTAAACGATATGGAATATAATAACGTAAAAATTTATGCAACTGATTCAACTACCGATATTGGGTTAAGGGTGTCGTCACTAGGTGGAATAATTGCATTATTGCGGTATCGAATAAATTGAAGTTTGATTTGGAATTTATATAACACAATGATGTATTATGAACCAATTCAAAAAAGACTTTCAACATGTATGTGTATAATTCACAAAATAATAAGTTATTCATCAGATTTTGAATGTTGAGACGTAGAAAAATTCAATAGTATAATATCAATCCAAATTAGAAATTAGGATTACCCTTGTGTGTATGATTAATAATCCATGAAAGATATTCCGATGAAACATCATCCATCTTAATAATGACAATTTCAGGCACTTTATATGGATGATGAGATAGAATTTCAGCCTTCAATGTTTGGATACAATTGGAGGTGGTCTTAAAAAAAGCAATTATTTCTTCTTCTTGTTTTAATTTAGATTCCCAAACATACAAAGAATTTATTCTTGTATAATTTACGCATGCACATAATTTCTTTTCCACTACAACTGTTTTAGATAGATTGATTAAAGATTGTTCATCGGAGAAGGTAGATATCAGAATCACACCATTACAACTAGACTGTTGATCTTTTGCATCCGCATTCATTTATTTGATATGAGTTAAATTGTATTTATTGATATGCAATAGTGCCATTCATATGGAATTAGTTGACCGGGTCAGACACCATTCATTGAACAGCAAAAGGTCATCCTGGAAACTTATTTTGAAATTTATGAAAAGACTAAAAATGCAAATATAAATAGGGTCACTCTAATCTAATTTTTACAATCAATTCATGAAAATAGATAATATAAGGAACATATTAGAAAACGCTCATATAATTCAAAATGAGGAAACATATTACCAATTTGCGGGTCTAAAGTATAATCCCACCATAATTCAAGAAATATCAAAATTGAAGATTCAAGGTTGTCAGTTATTTTTGAAATCGTTTGATACACCTAGAGAATTGTTTTTGTCATCCTTAGAAAGTCTTGCAGAAGATAAAACAAAAAGTTTAGAACGTGAATTACATGAGGTCAGAAATAAGAAACTAGTAGACAAGAGATATAGAATTGAAGATAATTATGTAAACTGGAGCAACTGGAGACAATTTAACGCGATAGAAACAAATCATAATTATAGAAAGAACGTTTTTGATTGTTTTATTGAGAAAACAGAATTGATAAAACCAGTTATAGAAAAGAGGTTCAACAAAATTAGGCGTATATACGAATATGAGGGAGGAATGAATCCTCTGCAGGGGTATTTAGAAAGTGAAGGAGTATCATATGATAAGTTAAAAGAATTTGTAGAGGATTTAGCCAATGCAACAAGCAAACTATTTAACGAAAGGCTAGTCGCTCTATCTAATAAAATTTTTGATAGAAATCCAGAGTATTATGATGATTTTTACTATTTCAGGAACAGAGTTTTTAAAGATATCTCAGATGAATTTGCCAAAGTAAATCCTATTTCAACTGTTATCAAGACGCTAAGGGATTTAAAAATGAATGTAAAAAAAATATCTTTTGATTCAGAGGATAGAAAAAATAAATATCCATCCCCCATCTGCTTTTTTATACATATTCCTTCAGATATAAGAATTCTTTATAGAGAAGAAAGTCCATATTTTGATTTTCAAGGATGTTTTCACGAGTCAGGACACGCGATGCATGCCACCTCAATTATTCCCAGTTTAGAATATGAAAAAAAATACCATATTCCAATGGGAATTAACGAAATATTCTCAATCTTTTTGGAAAGACTAACTAGAAACAAGAAATATTTAGAAAAACAATTAAAGATATCAAATAGAGGAAAGCTGGATAAAATAATTGAACTAAATAATTTTATGGAATTATTTTTCGTGACTTTCTATTCTGCAAACTCTTTAACAAAAATGGATTTTTGGGCGAATAACCGGTCCATTGAAAATACGAATAAAATCTACTCGTCGATGATTAAAAAATATACAAATATAGAAATGCCGGGGCAGTATTGGATGCTTCACCATATAATGCCAGAATCAATAATGTACGTACCAAGTTACTTATTAGCTGCTGTAAGAGCTGCAGAGTTAGAAAAAAAAATTGGAGAATTATACGGGGAAAATTGGTGGGAATCAGAAGAAGCTGGAAAATATTTAAGAAATATGATGAAAGATGGTGCAAATATTAATTTACAAGAATTTTCTAAGCTAGATTCAAGAGTGTTTTTAAAAGAGATCACTCAGTAGCAAACTATTTACAATATTTCCCATGATCAGATAAATGTTCTCAAACATATGATCGGCTGGTAAATTTTTTAGACTAATTATTAAAGATAAATGGAAGTTTGATTTCATTAAATGTGAGAAAGTTAGAGCTCCTCGCATGTATAAAACACACTAATAGTTACTGTAAAAGGAACATCTGAAGTCGTGTGCCACTAAACTCTATAAACGAAACCTAAGTCGTGATATATGGAAGAGGTCACGGATTTATTGTTTGAGATTGATCCTTTAATAAAAAAAGTATTATTATACTAAATTAATAGTTGGAAATAACTTTTTAGATCAGAAAGGTTCTTCATGCAGTATTGCGGACAATAAAGCTGCCCTTAATTCCTTTCCATAAGCTGCTTGCTTAAAATAAAGAGCATTTACAGTATTATCAATTGATGGAGAGATTTCATCAACTCTAGGTAATGGATGTAAAATAGAAACATCAGGTTTTGACTTCTTCAAAATATTTTCATCAATAGTATATAATCCTTGAATTTTCTTATATTCTTGAAGATCCGGAAATCGCTCTCTTTGAATACGTGTTACATATATCACATCTAATTTTTCTAACAAGTCATCAGATAATTCAATATGATGATACATTTTTACCTTAGTTGAGATATCGTATATCGATTCGTTTCGAACTTTTAGTATAGATGGAGAAACAAGATGAATTTCGACATTATAATTAGATAAGGCATAGATTAGAGAATACACTGTACGGCCATACTTTAGATCTCCTATTATTCCAATAGATAGACCATCAATTCTTTTTTTCTCTTTGAATATGGTGTAAATGTCCAACATAGCTTGAGTAGGATGTTCTTCGCTACCACTACCCCCATTTATCACAGGTTTTTTGGATATTTCACAAGCATATCTACTCGAACCATCGGAAGGATGACGTATTAAAATAATATCTGAGTATAATGAGATGGTCTTAATGGTATCAGCATAACTTTCTCCTTTCATGATAGATGAAGATTCTACATCAGATATTCCCAAAGATCTGCCCCCAATGGAGGACATAGCAGATTCGAAACTTAACCGGGTTCGAGTACTATACTCATAAAAAATATATCCAAGAATTAAGCCTTTTGCGATTTCCCCACGCTCTCTAGATTTCAAAGTTCTTATTTTATCAGTAATATCAAAGAGAAAAGTAAAATCATCTATGTTGAAATCACGAATGGACACTATATTTCGATCAAAAAATCTATTTTTAATCATGAATAACCATGTAAGTATACTTGCTAATACATACTATCTTTCAGTAGACAACAGGGATAAAAAATTATCCTGAGCCACAGCTACTAAATCCACATTCAATGCACATGTTACAACCTTCCGTAATAATTAAGTAATTTTTACAAACTGGGCACGCTTCTTTATCGTTCTCTGTTCTAGTAAGAACGTATGGATCAGGTTTGGTATTAATTGACACAGTATCGGATTCAAAACTATTAGATTCCAGTTTGTTATCGATTGTATTAGTTGCTACTACATATTGATCACTTGATCCATAGTCCTTAAAAATTGGATTTACCTGATCAAGAACATAAGGTTCATGTATGTTTGCTAAAATATAATCATGTAAATATATACTTGGTTTAACTTGGAATCTTTTTTCACGATCATTGCCAGTAATGTGTAAAACTTGTTCATTCCTAGAGCCATCTCTATAGATAGTCACTCCTTTTAATCCAAATTCATGGGCAAGTAGATATGCACACTTTACATCCTCAACCGTAACATCTCCAGGCATATTGATTGTTTTTGCAATCGCGTTACTAATCCATTTTTGCCACACAGCTTGAGCCATTATATGATCGGTCCAATGAATATCTATGGCTGTAACAAATAGTTTTTGTATCCACTCAGGTATTTCATTTATGCCACGTACGGATCCATAATTATTTGCAATTTTTATCAAAATTTCATCAGTGTATAATCCATGTTCTTTCAAAACATTCTCAAAAATCTTGTTTGTATAAAAGAACCTACCAACAGTAACACGTTTTTCAAACACCAAAGCAAAAACAGGTTCAACACCATTAGATACATCCGAAATCATTGATAAAGTACCAGTAGGCGCGATAGTAGTAGTCCATGAATTCCTGATTCCATAATTTTTAATTTTTTCTATTAAAGAGTCCCAATCATAATAATGTGAATCCTTAGGGATCTCATGATAACCCGACAGCGGAATATCTCCATTTTTATAGTCAGTCTGATCAAATAACGGGAAAGCACCTCGAGATTTTGAAATGACGACACTTTCATCCATACTAAAATACGACAGAGTTTCAGCCAATTTACTCATAAATTCATATCCTTCCTTTGAATCGTAGGGGATCTGTAACAAAAATAACAAGTCTGCTATACCCATGATCCCTAATCCTATTCGCCTGGTTAGTTTTGTATTGATATCAATTTCCTCTACAGGATATTTATTAACGTCAATAATATTATCCAAAAATCGCGTAGCAGTTCTAATGGATTGTTCATATTTGGGCCAATCAAATTCATACATTCCATCTGCTTTTCGCTTTACAAATTTGGATAAATTAATGGATCCAAGATTACAGGACTCGCATGGATACAAAGACTGTTCACCGCATGGATTAGTTGCTCTAAGTGGTCCCCCTTTGGCATCCATACAGGGATTGTATTTATTTATATTATCAAAAAATATGACACCAGGTTCAGCGCTCTTCCATGCACTCAAAGCTATCAGTTCCATTAATTGATGAGAATCGATATTTTTCACATTAGCCTTCGTTCTGGGATTTTTCAGAGAATATTTATGATCCTCTTTATTTACTAATGATTTCCAAAAATCTGACCAGATTCCTACACTTACGTTAAAATTTTCATACATCCCTGGTTTCGTTTTCATTGTAATGAATTTTTCAATATCAGGATGCCAAGATTCCAAAATACCCATATTTGCACCACGCCTTTTTCCACCTTGTTTAACTACGTCTGTA
>JBGTFK010000251.1:0-2579 GCA_041747305.1 Candidatus Nitrosocosmicus sp. | reverse complement strand
AGAGAAAGGGGTGTTGGAGCTGGTAGACACTTTAAGCTTGTTGTTAAGAACAGGATTATCATGGTCTTGGTATATACCATTTCACATATGTTCTTAAACTGTCCTCAGTAAATAGTTCCTCATATTTAGACCACACCTTCTGGTTCTGAAATATCTAGAAACCTTCTCCTTAAAATCCTCAAAGGATGAGTAGTATTTTAGGACAAGCAACTCTCTTTTGGCTATATTCCAAATCTCTTCTACCATCATAAACTCAGGCGATGCTGTAGGAAGATACACAGGGATAAGTGTATCCTTATTCTCTTCAAGGTAATCTTTCACCCGCCTGGATTTGTAGTGAGGTGAAGCCTTGTCCATGAATAGATAGCATTTTGGAAACTTGCAATGGATGGTTTTTAGAAAGTCAAGGAAGGTTTCGGTGTTGAATTTAGCATACTGTCGGAATAGTTGTTTACTGTCCATACTTACAGCTCCAAACAAACAGGAGATCTCGTGCGAACCTATGATCCTTACTATAGGTCTTTTCTTGGCATCAATCCAGACTCTTCTTACCAGAGAGTCGTAAAAGAAGAATGATTCATCCAGTGACACTATTTCAAACTCTTTCCTCTTTTCGTGGTGTTGGATATCCACAAGAATCTGGCTGGTCTTTTTTTAAACTCTTCTTTTTCTTCCTTTGAAGCGTTGTTTACATGTACCCTCCTCGGTACCTTCTGTTTAAAACCCCATTTTCTAACAATGTAATAAATGTAATTATGGTGATACCTTATCCCACTTTCTTTTATTATTATCTCTTCCACCTGTTTTGTGGTCCAACCAGTGTTGCAGTCTTTTAGGATCCTTCTTATCTCGTATTCTACTTCTAATGGTAACTCTGATCTCGTACCGATTTTTGGCCTGTCTTTCAACCCATCTAGCCCTTCTTCTCTGTATCTTTTTAACCACTGGGACGCCCAACCCTTACTTTTGTTTTGAATCTCTCTGGCCATATGGGCTGCAATCTTACCGTAATATACAACGTTAAGAACAAGCAGTATCCTTTCCCTTGTCTTTGCATCCTTTTCAAATGATATCTTGTTGGTAATAGTCAAACACTATACAGGATGATAGTGGAAACACCATAGCTGAAAGCATTTGGGGAAAACTAAGAATGACCTATAATCATGGTTTAAGTAATTATGTTAATTGGTATAGTTCTATTTTATCCAGTTGGAATTATAGCAGGTAATGTTTTCAGGAAACTTATTACTCTGTTGATTTCTTATTTGTGTCTCGGTATTTCCGAACCATACTATATAATATAGTATAATGACATGTTTCTGTTATTGAAATGGTCAATTGAGGATTTTGTATATGGTGCAACTGATGGTGCTGTTACAACTTTTGCAATTGTAGCTGGAGTTGTGGGAGCCTCGCTTTCTCCTTCTATTGTTTTGATATTAGGATTTGCAAATCTATTTGCAGATGGTTTTGCGATGGCCATAGGCAATTATCTATCGACAAAATCAAGAATTGAATCTATTGAAAGAGAAAGAAAAAGAGAAGAATGGGAAATTGAAAATAATCCTACTCAAAAAATACAAGAAATTAAAGATATCTATTCGGATAAGGGATTTAAAGATGAACTGCTTGAAAATATAGCTAAAGTCATTGTTTCAAAAAGAAAGGTTTGGGTTGATACTATGATGGAGGAGAAAATAGGCCCGATAGACAATAATAAAGAAAATCCGATATACAAAGCAATTACAACTTTTTTTGCTTTTTATTTAGTTGGATTAGTTCCATTAATTCCGTTTATTTTTGTCTATTTTATATATTTTGATTTATCGCATCCGATATATACTATTGACAATGTTTTTCTCTATTCGATAATATTTACTGCCATTTCTTTTTTTTCAATTGGACTAGTAAAGGGAAAAGTTGTTAACAAATCGCCTATAAGATCTGGCTTAAATACGTTAATGATGGGGGGAATTGCTGCGGTAGTAGCTTTTTTAGTTGGAAGTTTGTTAGGTGCATATGTAAAATAGCAAAAAAACTTTTCATTATATACTAATAAAATTAAACCCCAAAATTTTATCGTTAGTGGGATGAATTAGACCTGGCCCATTGAAATCTACCTGTTTTTTCATCCACCTTATCTCATTTTCTTTTGTACTATTTTGTTTATCTCAAATTTGCTGTTAGCGCTAGAGGAAAAAAAATTAAGTTTATTTTTTTGTTTTTATATTAGGCGTCTACATTCTTAACGGATATAAATCGAAAAATTACGGGTTAACTTATATCAACTTTGTTAACAACATAAAGATATGACAATAGATCCAGAGTTTCCAAAAAATCACAAAGTAGTAGGAAAACATTCAACTTCAGATGGAGATTATACTCATTTGGTTTGGGGACCAGGAAGAGCAGATGCAGAATCTTCTACCAATAAGGAAGTTCAAGATGCATACAAAACAAGAGGAGAAGAATATGTCCCCTTGGGCGTCCATGGAACATTTGTAGCGGTAGACTGGGATTCATGTATTTCTGACGGAGCATGTATCGAGGCTTGTCCTGTTCAAGTATATCAATGGTAC
>JBGTFK010000250.1:0-33605 GCA_041747305.1 Candidatus Nitrosocosmicus sp. | reverse complement strand
AAAATTTCCATCTCCCAAAATAAGTATCCATCGAAAAGGTTTCCCTATAGGCTGAGTTGTTAATATGGGTTTGGAATCAAGATTGTAGACCACAACATTACTGCCAGAGATATCATCACTTGCTACCAATCCAATTTGTCTAGTCTCATTACCAGAAATAACTAACTCTATTACAACTGGAGATATGGATTCAAATATTTTATTATCCGGAGGATTTAAGGTGTCTTTCAAACACAGTTTAAAATCGCTATTATCGATTACTTTTTCACAAGTTTTAAGAATCATTAATTGCTCTGCTTCAGATTTGTCACCCAATGAGCCATGAGGATATCTATCAGAAGGGGTGGATAAGATCAACACTTCATCCACACTATCGTTATTCAGATCGCTTACCACTATTCTAGAATCTTTAAGTAGATTATTGAAATCTCGATCTTTTAATACCAGATCTCTCTGGGGGTCAACATATGTAAGGATTCCATCCATAGAAACAGCGAGTATAATTTGCCTGTCCTCAAAACTCAAAGAAACAGGTTTTGTTAAAGGTGATAATTCCGAGTTATTTATCCATCGTATGCTATTATCACTAATATTTATTATCGCCATGTTTCCATCTTTTGATATTGAAATCAAATTACTTACTGTTTGATTACCATACCAATCAACAAATAGAGGACCGCTGTCTTGAGAGGCAAATACTTTGTAGACTTGATCGCTTAACTGAGATAAACTAGAAGCATTTTTAGATTCTATATTACTGCTGCTTTCAATTTGATGTATATCTCCATTCTCAGTTTGTATAAACAGAAAATTTGTATTGTTATTTTCATAATTTTGAATCCAAGTAATAGGATATGGATATTTTATTTTTTTATTGAGGCTAAAATCAACATGGCTATCATTATTATTGTTTAAACCAAATACAGAAAAGTGTGTACATGCTATGAGAATTAAAAAACAAAATGAAATAAGAGCGGTAAATTTTGATACATAAAGCAATCAACTATAGAAATCGATTTGGTAATATATAATCTTGTTATTTATTATGGCTTTTTTAATTAATAATGACAATCTAAAAATTGTTTTATTCTCAAGATCCTATTCTCTACTTACTACTTATTGATACCGTATATAAGAAAATTTTTTATTAACTAGAATTTTTACAAAAAAGAATTGATATAACAGTTCAAATAAATGTTCAACTGTTGTAATATATGGATAAATAATTAACTTGTAAATAGTATACTTATGTTAGCACTTAGTTATAATGTTAAAAAATCAATGCTAAAGGGCGTACTTTTTGGAGCGATTACAATAACCATATATCTTATTATCGTTATAGTTACTACTCCCAATCTTCCGCCAGCGTCTGCTGTTTTTGCAACTTTAAAAGCCAATTCGATAATAGTAATCGGACTAGGAATAGGAGTTGGTATACAGATGTTTGTATCTAGTTATAGTAAATCATTAGGATGCGAACTAAAAAAGAAAAAAAGTATTCTTGGTAGTGGAACAGGGGGTACTGTTTTAGGTTCCTTTTTTTCATTCTTCGCTCTCGTACCCTTAGGCTGCTGTGGAAGTTGGCTTTTGATGTTATCTTTATTACCTTCTATATTTGGAACATCTGTTTCTATCGCATTGATAGAATACTCGCAACCCTTGGCATATATGAGCCTGGTGCTTGTATTTGGAATGGCATTTCTGTCTGCATATAAATTAAATAAACGACTCAAAGAAAGAAAAAGTGTATCTGATAAAAGCATCAACAGGTACAATTGAATAACAAAAGATGTGTATAAGATATGAATTCAGATAAAAAATTAATAATTTTTGTGGTTGCTCCCATCGTATTTATTTTAGGGGGAGTTTACTTTTTTAACAATTTCAGTTTAGATTTTTATACAAACGATTCGGATAGAGAATTGAGAGCGCAAAATAGTTCTAATAGTATAGTACCACTAGACCAGATCGTTAGCGGAGGTCCACCGCCGGATGGAATTCCTTCAATTGATGATCCAAAGTTTGTTACAATAGAACAGGCCGACTCTTATCTATCTGATAACGATCTGGCATTGGGTATAAGTTTAAACGGAGAAACCCGAGCGTACCCATTACAAATTCTGGTATGGCATGAAATAGTAAACGATATTGTGGGAGGAACTCCGGTAGCAGTAACATACTGTCCACTCTGTTTTACAAACCAGGTATTTAATCGAACAACTACTGAAGGTGAAATTTTGGAGTTTGGTACCAGTGGAAAACTATACAACAGCAATTTAGTTATGTACGATAGAAATACAAGTTCATTATGGAGTCAAGCTATGGCCCAAAGTATTGCTGGGGAATATTCCGGAACAAAACTGGAGAGAATACCATTTGATCTGGCATATTGGAGTGACTGGAAACAACTCTACCCTGACAGCCTTGTGCTTTCTCAAGATACTGGTCATGTCAGACCGTATGGTGTTGATCCATATGGTGATTATTATACTAATCCGGATGTATTGTTTCCCGTATCCAACCAGGACGATAGGCTAGGGTTAAAGGATATAGTCGTGGGTGTAAATAATAATGGTGAGTATAAAGCATATCCAATAAAAGATATAGAGTCTTTAAAAGTTATTAATGACCAGGTTGATGGAAAAGATATTACAATTTGGTCCGTCTTTCCATTTTTGGTAAAAATGTATGATCCATCAGTAAATGGACAGGTATTAACATTTAGTTATGATTCTTTGAGTAAAACTTTCTTTGACGACCAAACAGGAAGTGAATGGAATTTCAATGGAGAGAGTATTGATGGGCCACTCAAAGGGAGTAATTTGATGAGGCTTGCTTTCGATGAGGGCTTCTGGTTTGAGTGGGTTGCATTCCATCCAGAAACCAAAGTTTTTAGTGGATAGTAAACAAAAATGCAATAATAAAATTTTCATTATTTCTTTATACTTTTATCGTGTTAGTTCTTATTTATTGTAATACCCATACTATACCGATTAAGTAATTACATAAACCATGATTCTACGCCCATCCTTCATATTTTATCAAAATACGCTTAACTGGATTAATTCGAATACTTTCATGTTCCCAAAAAGTTCAATATTCAAGTTTAATTTCTAACTAAAAGGTGTTTTTGTGTCTACGAAGTTTGTTTATTCAATATAATAAATAGAAGATAAAAAAATTAGAGGCTATTATTATTTCTGGTGTTCTTCCTTGGCACGTTTTTCTAATTCTTCATTACTTTATAAAAATAGTCTAACTTTTGTTTGTTTTGTCATTTTTGATTGATGAATAATCTATTAAACAACTTTTAGTAATTCGATTTATTACAACATAAAGAGCCCATCCTAGAATTATTATAGACAATAGTCGTAACGGAATTTCATAGTTTGTCAAAAATCCCGTGGCTACCATGCCTGCACCACCAAAGGTTGAAATTATTAAAAACCCTATCGATGAGCAACTTGCACATGCGCTAGAGGCTATGCCTACCATAGAACCAGAAAACAGAGATCTATCAAGCTTGAATTTGGTGTTTTTGATTGCGTAAACGTTCATAGATATGACTATAGCTAATAGACCTGCACTTATGTTAGTTATGAGAAATCCAATCTGTGCATCAGAGGGAATATAAAAATATACAATAGGTGAGAAAAATAATAGCTCGGCTAATATGTTAAAGATAATCCAAAAAGTCAAAAACACGAAAATAGATATACTAAAATATAACAGCGGGTTTGAAAGAAAAACCATCCTGAACGCAAGAGGTACTGATTCTTTTAAATTCGGAGATGAAGGATTAGAGGGAGAAGAAGAACTTGATTTCATATGTTATTCACCATTTATATAAAAATATGAAAGATCAAATGTTCGCACCATTAGCCTGACAGTTTGTCTACTGCATCCTTAAAAATGGGAAAGGGCTTTGGACCTTCTATTATTAGTGGATCTGAACCGTCGCTATTTGATATAATGAATGATGGTGTAGCTGTAAGTTCCAATGAATTAGCCAGATCCATATCAGCTCTTATGAATTCTTCATATTTTTTTCCTTCAACACAGGTGTCAAATTGAGTCATATTCATTCCAGGAATTTGTGTAGCAAATTTTTGTAGGTTTTCTGAATTTGCCCATCCTGAATCTATGGGACCTTGATTCATAAACAAGATGTTATGATATTCCCAGAATTTTCCCTGATCATTAGTACATTGTGCTGCTAATGCTGCAGGAAATGAATCAATTCCTCGGTTTGCAAGATGTTTGAATACGTATGCCACTTTACCGTCCTGAACATACGTGGAATTTATCTGCGGTTCTGTGTTATCAACATGTCTTTTACATAATGGACACTGTAAGTCACTAAAATCTATAATTGTTATAGGAGCTGAAGAACTTCCAAAGTATGGCGAACCTTCTTCTATTAATTTAGTTAAGGACAAATTTGTATTAGAGGAAGAAGGGAAGGTCGTGGTAGGATCTAAGTCATCATTTGTTGTTTGAGCATACACATAATATGATAAATATTGAGATCCAAAAAGACCAAAATATAATATTGATATTAAAAACACTGACAAGAGTACTAGTAATCCGAAACGACTTGTATCCCAGTTTACCTTTTTTTCTTGCATATTGTTAAAAGAAATAATTTTTTTTCTAATCACTAGTTTAAAACTATTTTATTCTTATAAAACAATTATCTTTAATCGTTCAATTAATCATTAAACTGTCTCAGTAAAGTTGCCGAAAAAGATTAGTTTTTCTTTTCCTTCGTTATCAACTTCTCGACCTGCATTGTGGTCCAGCATGTGTTACTCTAAAACGATACTTTAACCCTTCAAGAGACATCTTAAAAGCTATGTGTACATCTGAATTATATGAAATATGTCGGTTATAATATTGTTGTTTTAAAAAATAGCTTTTGTTACTCTACCTTAGTTATGTCTACGTGGATAAAAAATAGAATTCATCCAAATCGCATGAAAATAATGACTATAGATTCTTGATGGTTTATGAATAAAATTTACATGAAAGCAAGTCAATATGATGATCACAAAACATCAAACAAAATCCAAATTGATTTTTCATTAAAAAGGGAGGTATTTTTTGTGGTGGTTGGTGCATTAGTGGGTGCAGTAACATTTGGTATAGCAGATACGGCACTTCAGATGGTAATGGGTTTACCACATGATTTTATCTGGATTACTTTTGGACACGTAATAGGTATTGATTCGTCAATTTCCGCATCCATAATAGCAGGCGTATTAATTCATCTGATTACTTCTATATCCATTGGGGTGGTGATTGGTATTTTTCTTTACAAGACTAGTATTTTAAATATTAGTAAAATATCTAATGGACTGATTTATGGAATTTTCGCAGGGTCGATAGTTTTTATTGCTTTTTTTATTCCTGTTTATGAGTTTGTCCTATCTGGGGAAATGGTAAACACCATCATGGAGATAAATCCACATATGAACATAAACAACGTAAGACAGGACCTTGAAGAAGATTTTCCATCGATAATTATCGGGTCGTTAATAATACACCTAATTTTTGGTATCACTGTTGGTCTCATTTCCTCTTTTTTATCTATTAGGTTTGGAACTAGGTATAGATGTTCAGAATGTAATATTTCTTTTAGAAGGATAGACTTGTACCGGAAACATAAGGAACAGGTCCACGGCTTAAATCCAATACAACTAACTCGTATACTTATACTAGGAGGAGGATTTGGTGGAATTGAGGCATTGAAGCATCTGCAAAAAGTGTTTCAGGATGATATCCGAATTGATATCACTATTGTAAGCAAAGATAATTTTTTTCTTTTCACTCCTATGTTGCCAGAAGTGGCCTCCGGAAGTGTTGATATCCGTCATATATTGACTCCTATACGAACCTTTTGTAAAAGGGCAAGATTCTATGAAGCTAATGTGGGATCTGTTGATTTGAAAGAAAATAAAGTACAAATAAATTATGAAATAGGAAGTGATGATTCCATAAAAAAATATGAACAGGTTTTAGAGTATGATTATCTCTTGGTGGCCTTAGGTGGAGAGACAAAGTTTTTTGGAAATGAAGAAATATCAAAATATTCTTTTACTATGAAAACAGTCAGTGATGCTATGACGGTCAAAAATCACATTATAGAAATGCTTGAACGTGCTGACGTAGAGCACGAAAATGAAGAACTAAAGAGTCGTTTGATGACGTTCGTAGTTGTAGGTGGTGGCTTCTCTGGTGTAGAAACTATCGGAGAAATAAATGATTTTATAAGAGAGTCTGTTAATAATTATTATCATTATATAGATGCTGATAAAGATGTAAAAATAATTCTTATAAATTCTGGTAACAGCTTATTGCCTGAAGTTCCTGAGGATTTATCCAAATTTACATTAGAAAAACTAAGAGAAAATAAAGTAACCGTAATTTTAAATAGCCGCGTATCTAAAGCCACTGCAAATAGTGTGATATTAAATGACGGTGTTACCATAAACACTAACACAATTATCTGGACAGCAGGAGTTAAACCCAGCAAAGTGATTGAGAGTATTGAAAATTGCGAACACGATCAAAAATCTGGAAAAATATTGACCGATCAATATCTTCAAATTAAGAATTGGGATAATGTATACGCTATTGGCGACTGTGCACTTATCATGGATAATGATACGGGAAAACCCTATCCTCCCACAGCCCAACATGCTATAGTGCAAGCAAAAACAGCAACAGAAAATCTGATTTACGGAATAAACCAACATCTTAAGAATAAAACCAAGAGAACACCCAAGATGTTAAAATACAAGACAAAGGGGATAATGGCACTCATTGGAAAAAGAAATGGAGTTGGAGTGCTATTTGGAATAAAACTTCACGGTATAGTTGCTTGGATGTTTTGGCGATTATACTATCTGGGAAATCTTCCAACCCTAGAGAAGAAAATAAGAGTTCTACTGGATTGGTCTATTGATGCATTGTTTAAACGAGATGTCACACGAATCTGATTGTAGATTTAGTGGCACGTTTAGTAAATTTTAAAATTTATTCACATAATGATGTTTTAACCTATAAATAAAAAATTTAACCCTTTAAGGTATTATTTATAACTAACAAGTCGACAGTTGTAATATGCCTTATCAATCAACTTTACAGGTTGCCACATTTGGGAATGATGACAATGAATATATTTTAATGGGTATTAGAAGCTTTCCCATAAACAAATTAGCATTAATCTGTTTTGATTATGATAGTCAATGCGCAGAAGATTTTGCAAAAAAAATTAAGAATGTATTAGGAATACAAATCGCTATCTACACAGTTCGTTTTAAGAATGTTATACAAGATGTCATGGGACGATTCAATGAAATAATTAGTACCAACAGAGAATTCAGTCAGCTTATAGTAAACGTTAGCTCTGGTAACAAGCTGTTAGGTTGTGCAGCATTGTCTTCTGCCTTTATAAATGGAATAAAAGCCTTTGGTATGGATCCATTCGAAAATTCACCTATATTAATGCCTGTTTTAAAATTAAGTTATAATGAAATTGTATCTGAAGCTAAATTGAAAATTTTAAGATCAATTGAAACTGCTGGGGGTTTTGTTGAGAGTCTGGAACAATTAGAACAAATAACTGGGTATGGTAAACCGCTGTTAAGTTACCATGTACAAGGAGGAAAGGACGCCAAAGGATTAGCTTCTCTGGGTTTATTAGATGTTGAAAGAAAAGACAGAGGAAAGATATCCGCAGTAGTTACAACTCTTGGAAAATTATTAATTATAAATAGCTCCTTACCAGTAGACAAATAGTACGTTCGTTAGTATCGCGTATCGATGATACGACGTTCTACTTTGTATCAGTACATTATAACTTTTTATAAACAATACTAATTCAGTAAATAATTGCAATCTTATTTGTTTCACCATATTATACCATTTCATATATATTCTTAAACCATCCTTAGCAAGTAGTTTCTCATGTTAAAACCGAATCTCTTAGTTTCAAAGGTCAGGGATAACTTTTGCTTAAAATCTTCAAATGAAGATTAGTGTTTTAGTAAGAGTAAATCTCTTTTGGCCATTTTCCAAATTTGTTCCAGAATCATAAACTCTGGAAACGCTGTTGATGGGTATACTGAACTACATTAATTCGAATACTTTCATGTTCCCAAAAAGTTCAATATTCAAGTTTAATTTCTAACCTAAAAGGTGTTTTTGTGTCTACGAACTTTGCTTGTTCAGTATATATGGGTATGAGGACATCCTTGTTTTGTTCTGGATTCTCTTTCACCCTCCCTGACCTGTAATGCGGTGATGGTTTATCCATAAACAGATCCTATTGTAGATATCATCAAACTGTTTGACTGAAAGTTCAGTAAAGGATCTGATGAAATGGACTTTTCTGACAGCCTTCCATAAGATAGCAAATGAAAGAGGTGACAGTGAAGAAATAACTCAGTAAAGATGTTCATGTTATCATTATTAAGCAAGAAATTCGCTTGATTTTAATACCAACGTTATCCTGTTTATTTTATGGCCAATATCGCAGTTATTGTAGGTTCTGTAAGACAGAATCGTCAAGGAATTAAGGTCTCTAGATGGGTTGAAAGGAAATTAAAAACAAGAAATCATACTGTATTTTTTATCGATCCCCTAGAACTTAATTTACCTTTATTAGATAAAATGTATAAGGAAATGGAAAATCCAAATGAAGATATTGAAGACTTGAGGAATAAAATCAAAGATTCGGATGGGTACATACCGATTACCCCCGAGTACAATCATAGTACGTCTAGTGCGCTTAAAAATACACTAGATTATTTTTTAGAAGAATATTTCTTGAAACCATCAGCTATAGTATCCTACTCTCCCGGCATGTACGGAGGAATTAATGCTGCGCAGCAGCTGCGATTAATATTCGCAGAATTAGGTGCTATATCGATACCCTCGTCATTTACCATACCAAAAGTACATAATGTTTTTGACGAAAATGCTAATTTATTAGATGAATCTTATAATAAAAGATTTGATAAATTCATAATTGAGTTTGAATGGTATATGGAAGCCTTCAAGAAACAAAGAGCTTTGGGTACACCCTACTAACTTTATAATCCTTTTTTAGATTCTAAAAACAAAGTCCAGTATTTCACAACGGGCTTAAATCTGATGCATGCACCCTTCTATGATGATCTTGATTTTAAGAAAAATAAATGCTGGTTTATTTTGTCTTTAGGATACGATTTTTAGGGTTAAACCAGTTCTTTAACCGTTTATGATAGATTTTTTATAATAGATTGTTCAAAAAAAGATGTGAATTTGGAAATAAAAAGTAAGAACGATCTAGATATTGGAATATCAAATAAAAATCTAACAGCTGTGGAGTTTTGGGCACCATGGTGTATTTATTGCAAACAATTACGACCTATATTCGAATCAGTTTCAAAAGAGTATCCTGACATCAAATTTATTGATATTAACATAGAAAATCAAAATGATATAGTAAAAAAATATGGAATTCGAGGAGTACCTGTGATCAAATTCTACTGTGAATCCAAAGAATTAAGTGAGATTACTGGGTATGTGCCGTTAACACTGTTAAGAAAGGAAATAGAAAGAGTACTTGAGATTGCCCCAAGTTGTCAATCTTCAGTATCACTATTAAAATAAGGTTTGATACCATCCCTTTATTAGAGAACCATGTGATGTTGATGTGAAATCTGCAAGAATAATTAAACCACATGAACCTTTGAAATTACAACAACTTGAAATTCCAAAACCTAGCGGTGTTCAGGTTCTAGTCAAAGTTCATTCTTCAGGTGTTTGTCATAGTGATATTCATTTGTGGGAGGGTGGATATGAAGGTCTCGATGGACAAGTATTAAAAACTACCGATAGGGGGGTAAAATATCCTTTAACTCCAGGTCATGAGATAGCAGGTATAATAGAAGATCTGGGAGACCAAGCCGAAGGATTTAAAAAAAATGAAAAAGTTCTCGTATATCCCTGGATAGGTGAAGGATTATGTCCTGCATGTCGAAGGGGTGAAGAAAATCTTTGCGATGCACCAAGATCACTAGGCGTCTATCTAGACGGAGGTTATTCAGAATATGTAATGGTACCAAGTTACAAATATTTGGTAAATATAGGGAACGATCTAGATATGGATGCAGCTGCGACATTGTCATGTTCTGCCCTCACAGCGTATGGAGCAGTAAAGAACGCAGATCTAAAACCAAATGACAATGTCGTGATTGTTGGTGCAGGAGGATTAGGCTTGATGGCAATACAGTTAGCAAAAGCATTAACCGGGGCTAGGATAATTGCAATGGATATAGATGACAATAAATTAAAATCTGCCAAAGAAGATGGTGGGGCTGATGAGATAGTCAATTCGAAAAAGGAAGATCCAGTAAAGGCCATAATGGAATTGACTGGCAATCTAGGTGCAGATGCAATAATAGACTTTGTCAACGCTTCGAAAACTGTAGAGGCAGATATGCAATTTCTTAGAAGAAGAGCTAGAATAGTACTGGTGGGGCTATTTGGAGGCGAACTCAAATTGAGTTTGGTAAGTCTGCCAACAAGAGCATACCGGTTAATTGGATCATACACTGGAACGATAAATGAGTTACTGGAATTGGTCTCATTGGCTAAAAGAGGTGTAATAAAACCGCTAATTTCAAATCGATTTAAACTTGATCAGGCTACTGAAGCATTAACGATGTTGAAAAATGGCAAGATTATTGGTAGAGGTGTAATAAATCCATGAAAGAACCTCAAGCAGAAGCAACAGCAGCCACTATGGAATTTAGGACAATAAATCCTTCAACGGAAGAGATTATCGGCCAATATCAAATAATGACCAAAGATCAGATAAATGATAAAGTAAACAAATCCCGAATTGCATTTCAAGAGTGGAAAAAAAATACAAACAATAGGGTTAACTTTCTTCATGCTTTTGCTAATGAATTACGAAAAGATAAAGAGAATCTTGCCAGGACCGCCACAATTGAAATGGGAAAGCCAATCAAACAAGCTAGGTCTGAAGTTGAAAAATGTGCCTGGGTGATGGAATATTATGCAGATAACGGACAGATCCTTTCATCAAATGAAATTGTCAATACAGATGCTAGGAAAACTGTGATAAAATTTCAGCCCATTGGAGTAATAGGAAGTATAATGCCTTGGAATTTTCCCTACTGGCAAGCATTAAGATTCGCAGCTCCTTCATTAATGGTTGGAAATACAATTGTATTAAAGCCATCTAGTGCTACAATACAGTGTGGAATTGAAATAGAGAAAGCTTTCAACAATGTAGGTATACCCGAAGTGTTTCAAACATTGATAGGAGATTCAAGTATTGCAGAGTCACTTATTGATTCAGATATTGATGCTGTGACATTTACCGGAAGTGTTCCTGTAGGTAGAAAAGTTGCACAGAGAGCCACATCACAAGTAAAGAAAACGGTACTTGAGTTGGGTGGTAGTGATCCTTTTATAGTGTGTGAAGATGCTAATATTGATAAAGCATCTGATGGTGCTATAATGGGACGTTTTATAAATTGTGGACAGAGCTGTATCGCGTCAAAGCGTTTTATCGTAATAAAAAGTGTAGCAACCGAATTCATTGAAAAATTCGTTCAAAAAACTGAAAAACTTAAGGTGGGTGATCCATTATCAGATGATACAGACATCGGACCTCTTGTGAACGCCAGTGGCTTAAAGAAAATAGATTCTCAGGTTAAAGAGTCAATTAAACAAGGTGCCGAAGTTCTCACGGGAGGAGAACAAATAGGAAATAAGGGTTATTTCTATATACCTACCGTTCTCAAGAATGTTAGTCCTAAAATGTCTATAGCACAGGAAGAGGTATTTGGTCCAGTTGCTCCAATTATCGTAGTAGGTGATGATCTGGAAGCTATAAAGATTGCCAATGATTCAGAATATGGTCTTGGAGCAAGTATATGGACTCAGGATCTAGATAGGGCAGAAAGACTTTCAAGCAGTATAGAGTCGGGAATAGTATCTGTTAATAATGTTGTAGCTTCAGATCCGCGCGTTCCATTTGGTGGAATAAAGATGAGTGGTTTTGGTAGGGAACTGTCACGATACGGCATGCTTGAATTTGTAAATATAAAATCAGTCAGATTCTATGATCAATTAATTCACAACCATCATGTAGAGTGATGGGAAGTGAAGAGTGGTACAGAGCCAGAGGGATAACGGAGTAAAGGAGTAAAGGGGTAGAATATTTGACTATGTCTGACACCATAGAAAATGTGTTGATACTTCAAGGCGGAGGATCCTTGGGCGCATTTGGCTGCGGGGTATTCAAAGCACTTGCAAATAAAAATATAAAAATGGATATAATCGCAGGTACATCAATCGGTGGACTGAATGCTGCTATAATCGCAGGTAGTAAGGAAGATCATTCTGAAAAGGCATTAGAACAATTTTGGTTGGAATTAGCCGAGGGCCCTACAAACTTGGATTCTCACTTTAAAGAATGGTTAACGGAATATTCAACGCCAAAAATGGCTCCGGTATCAAGCCCGCGAACAACAAGTAAAACAAATCATTCAACAATATCCAATTTTTCACAATTTAAATCAATAATGTCATTTTATAGTTCAGCATTATACGGAAATAAGAACATCTTTGTACCAAGATGGAGTCCTGAATTTGTATTTACTGACCGACAGTATTTTACCCCTCATACATGGACTTATCTATATGACCACTCACCTTTGGTAAAGACTGCCGAGAAGTATATTGATTATAACAAATTGCAACCAGATGGCAAATTTAACTCACGTCTAATAATTACTGCAGCTAATGTATTGACTGCAGAACCACTGATTTTTGATAATACTAAACAACAGATAACTTCAAAACATCTACAAGCAACTACTGGATATCCATTATACTATTTAGGATGGGTGGAAATAGAAAAAGGGGTATACGCATGGGATGGTAGTTTACTAAGTAATACTCCATTAAGGGAGGTAATAGATGCCTCTCCGGTTAATAACAAACAAATTTTTCTAGTTGAAAACTATCCCAAAAAGACTGATACTTTACCAGATAACCTGTTAGAGGTCCAGCACAGAGCCAGAGACATCATGTTCAGTGATAAAACACTTCATAATGTAAAAATGTCAAAAGTAATTTCATATTATCTTAGGCTCATGGATGATCTTTATACAATGCTAGAGAATAATTTTAATTCAGAAAAAAAAGAAGACCGAGATAAATTTGAACAACTTCGTTTAAAATATAAAAAAGTGGCAGAAGAACATGGCGCAGAAATAAAACATATACATTATTTAACCCGAGATGAACCAAATCCATCCATTTATGAGAATGCAGAATTTTCAGTAGATACAGTAAAGGCTTCAATTAGGGATGGGGAATTAAAGACAAATCAGGAACTAAATGATGCCAAAATGACATAATATACTACTATTACCACATCGGAAAATGTATTTTCTCAAAGTGTAGAATCCAAATAGAATCATAAATTAAAATGAAAATTAGGAAGACTTTGGGCTTGATGAAAACGATAGTGTAAAGCGTAAATTTTGTTAAGGTTACTGATACTGAGGATATTTAACCTTTACTTATAAAAGAAGTTCTGATTGATGGTAAGCACATTAGTGTTATTAATAGTTGTGTAAAAATGTACTAAACTCTTCTGTAAACAACAGTGTTTGATAAGATATTACAACATCTTTATCTTATCTTTGTAACTTATTATTATGTTGCGAAGTACATTTCTTAAAATACTTACGGAGAATGAAAAAACTTGCAGAGATGAATAACTGAGTTGTATCAGAGAAACCTTAAGAGAATTGATGGAAAAGTCGGCCCTGTTAACTTAAGCATTTGATTGAATTAAAATTAGAAGCTATCCTGAACCAAATCAGTTAATCTTAATAAAATTTCTTGTAATTTGAGCAGGATTTATGACCTTTTGTTCCCAAATGAATTAACTTACTGTGAAGATAATATTGGAAATCAATCGAAAAACTTCGTTAAGTTAACAGGACCGAAAAGTCTATAATGATATTATAAATATGCACATCAGCCAGATATCATAACGAACAATACCATAGCAGCAGTCATAAACAACTTCTGAAAGATACTTTTACTTAGATATATGACTGGAGCCCAGAAATTAATTCTATCTAGATTATTTAAGTTTTTTAAGTAGGTCATAAAACGATATCTTCATCATTGGCTCTTTTACCCTGTCTTGAATTTTGGTTATCGATAGATTTTCATAACATGTTCTCTTAATAGATGAAAATGCTGTTATAGTCCTTAGGTGCATCCACATATTCTCCCTTTTTTAAGGAAAATCTTTTGTTTGAGATTCAATATTTATTTCTTATTTTGATAGCCGTTCGGATATTATAATATGTTAAGAATCTAATATTTCATTACTATTATTTGCTCCATCACACTAAATAAATTTGGTATTGTCATTATTGACCAAAACGGGTATAAGATCTATTCAGTTTCTTTCTCGTCTTTACGCCACTAATCTTTTATTTAAAATATGTTGGAATTAGGCTTAAGCGTGGATGGAGAGTTCCTGTCTATCCCATTTGATCCTCTATTCGGGTATGCAGTGAATTAAACAATGAGTAAGGAATTAAGTGAGCAATGATAGATAATGTAGCATATTGATCTATCAGATCCCTTGAGCATATTATTAATTGCTAGAGAAATGAAAAATTAGGGCTCTGTATTAACAAAGTTAAGTTACTTTTATGATATTTTTTGATTCTTTAAATAATAACTCAAATTTACTTTATTGATACAGAATGTTTGAATTTTTATTTTTATAGTCTTGTAAGATATAATATTTATGTTTAGTTCACATTAAATAATAAAGCAAAATTTAAAGGTTATATTAAAAATTCAACTGATAAAGATGATCTTTATAAACAAGAATATCTATAAGGAACCAATGTCATCAAACAATGGTCAATTTAAATGTGAAGCATGTGGAACTTCTTTTAACTCACAACAAGAAATGGAAGAGCATGGTAGAAAAGAACATAGCAAATAAACAGATCGGAAGTATTGCAATCAAAGAGAATTTTTAACTAAAGAGATACTTCACATTTTTTTATTAACTGCACTTGGTATAATCATTTTCTAATTATCTATTCCTGTTACCATCTACTATTTGCTGGGACGTGTATATAGTAGGATTAGTTAAAGTATATTATTTTAGTTACATTTTATAGCAATAGCTGTATCAAAACTACAGGATTATAACCATCTTGTACATTCTGTATTTCTTATTGTGTATTATTTTCCATAGTATATATCTTGTTGTGGTTAAATTTCTTGATTTGGCTATAAAACAAAGAGGTGAGATATACATTTCTGTAGTTGAATATGGTAATGATACCATACTTGTATTTTCAGCCATATATCGAGTTCCCAGTAAAACAATTATACTATACAATTGGGTAAACTATTACAAATATTTGGATATATGAGTACCAAGAGCCTATCCCAAAATTATCTTTTTAAAGATGATTATACAACAAGAGAACTGTGCCAATCCTACATATTCTCTACCTTCTTTTCAAACATGGTAATCAATTTTATTAATCTATTATGTCATGAATTGGTTCTCTCTATAACCCACCATCTCTTTGCTGAATGTTTTTTACGATTTGGTATCGTTTTTGGCTTTTGTTCATCATCTTTTTCCACCTCCTTTCTTTTTCTTGATTGGTATGTATAGTACATATCCTCGTTTGATTAATTATTGTTCTTCTTGCTTAGAAATGTATGCTTTGTCAAGAGATAAGTGTTGACTCAACCTTCTTCTTATTAGCCCTATTTTAGATCTATGTAATGATGGTCGTTGTCGTCGACGTCGTTTTTTTTATTACCATATTATCAAACACCTCTGTTATCAGGTTGATGTCATGGGTACTGGCGGATGATTCTACAGCAGATAAAGGGATACCAGTCTTATCTGTTAAAACATAGATCTCTTGCGCAATTAGTGCCGATGGAACGTTTTCTAAAAAATAGTAGTTTCTGACCTGAATTCTGACATTGAGTTACAAATATTGCAAACAATTACCAACATTTAAAAAAATTTTGATGTTAGTATGATGACTCGAATTATTACAACTCTTAAATTCTTTTTACAATGATTAAAGATAATTCTTAATACCATAATCAGATAATCAGAAAGACGATGAATAATATAACAACTACTTTTGATCTTATAGTTATTGGCGCAGGTTCTGGTTTAGACGTTGCTAGTGCTGCTGCAGAATATGGTCTAAAAGTAGCCATAATAGAAAAGGATAGAATGGGTGGTACCTGTCTTAATAGAGGTTGTATTCCTTCAAAGCTTCTCATACATAGTGCAGATGTAATTGAGACGGTAAAAAAAGCAGAAGTTTTCGGTATTGACATTAAGGGATACTCTATAGATTTTTCTAAAATAATGAAAAGAGTAAATGGAATTACAGATAAAGATTCAGATAATATAAAAAATTCATTAGAAAAATCAGAAAACCCAAAGCTGTTTGCAGGGGAATGTAAATTTATAGGCAATAAAACAATTGCAATTAGAGCAAGCAATAAAGAAGAGGAGGAAGAAGAACAAATTATAACCGCAGAAAAAATACTGATTGCTGTAGGCAGTAAGCCACGAATTCCAGAAATAAAAGGACTTTCAGAAGTGGATTATATTTCCAGTGATGAAGCATTACGTCTTAGAAAACTACCGCGCATACTTACCTTTATTGGTGGAGGATATATAGCATGTGAATTAGCACATTTTTTTGGTAGTCTTGGAACAGAGATACATATTATTCAGCGTAATAATGTGCTAATACCAAGCGAAGATAAAGAGATTTCTCAAAAGTTTACCGAAATTTTCTCAAAAAAATATAACATCCATCTAGGATATACTGCAGAATCCATTTCCAAAAATGAAGATAAAGAAAGCAAAAATGGTAAAGAACCATTTAAGGTAGTAGCAAAAAACTCATCAGGAAAGGTATTAGAAATTAATTCTAATCAAATACTTGTTTCAACAGGAAGGATTCCTAATACGGCAGATTTGAATTTAGATAAGACAGAAGTTAATGTCAATGAAAATGGTTTTGTAATAGTAGATGAATATCTTGAGACTAATTTTAAGGGTATTTTTGCATTAGGTGATGTGGTGGGAAGATATCAATTTAAGCATAGTGCAAACCTTGAAGCTCAATTTGCTTACAATAATATTTTACATCCTGAAAAGAAAATAAAAGTAAATTATAAAGCCATGCCACATGCAATTTTTACCTCACCGCAAATAGCTGGTGTAGGGTTTACAGAACAAGAATTGATAAAAAAGGGGATACAATATGCAAAATCTACCTATCCATATATTCATACTGGAATGGGTGAAGCTATAGACGATAAAGAAGGATTTGTAAAATTTCTTGTAGACCCAAAAAGCAGGGATATTTTAGGATGTCATATAATGGGAACCGACGCTTCTACTTTAATCCATGAGGTGTTGGTGGCTATGAGAACAGGTGATGGTACAATTGATAGTATTACCAAGACAATTCACATACACCCTGCACTTTCAGAAGTGGTTGTCAGAGCAGCAGGTAGCATAAGATATACAAAAAAAACTTTGGTTAATTCATAATTTCGTTTAGGTATAATATCCTTTAATTTCATTGACATAGGTAAGATTTTTGTAATTCTATAAAATACTATACTATACCTGTTGTTGTTCAAGTGTTAATTTAACGGTTAAAATATCTGAATATATAGAAGTTACTTGATAAATTAATAGATGACTAAAAAAAATTTACCCATGTGGAAAAACAATCCAATAAATATGGCTTTTATAACGATGGCTATCACTGTACTCTTTTCTGCAGGAACAATCACTTCTCATAATGGAGCTTTTGCACAAAGCTCACAAGACTCCTCTGTTTTAACTTTGCCAGACACCAATGTACTGATTGATATTCCCATGTTTAAAGCGTATGAAAATGGTAATGAAATATATCTAATCGCTACCGACGCTTCAGACAAGGCAGCAGCTGAAAAAATAGAAAGTGATCAGAATTTTACGGTTAATGTCGCACCATTATTAGCTCAAACTCCAGAGGACTTTAGAGGACAAGCATATATTTTCGATAGTGTATCAAATCCAACACAGTTACCAATAGTTAATTCAACCCCTTCTGATGAAAGCTATAGTCCACTATACCAGTTAAATTTCATAACTTCTAATCAAAACACTTCAGATGTAGGTTATACATCAGAGGCAGAATTACTAGAAGCAGAAAATTCTGGTGCCGTTTCCATAAACAGAACATCCATTATAGTAAATAGCCCTGCTATCCAATGGGAAGGAGGTTCATTACTAGTTAGAGAAGATAAAAACGTAACCGATGCTACGCCATATGGTGGAGGACAAGTAACCGAAATCAATACTGAAGAAATGGTTGTAACTATGGTAGCACATAGAGGATGGAATCCAGACGGTAGTACAGTATACTACATAGTAACAGATGCAACACCAAAAATGCCGGCAGATATGATGGGAGTCACATTTGTTCCTAATTACGAAAAAGACAGTGTGTTACAATCTCCAATAGCAGTAGATTTGTTCCAGTTTTCAAATGGAATTAACGGTTCTGGTCCAATGGGATTCCAGGCAGGTATTGGTGCAGCAGGACCATCAGATGCAAATTACAGTCCAATTTGGAAAATATCATTCATTGAATGGAACGATCCACAAAATGCGATGCTCTTAGAGACCATGCATGATATCAACACGGTACAAAGTGAAGGTTTGGTAAACGTTAACCCGGCTATGGAAGGAAAACATCTAGTAAACTGTCCATTCTTTGAACCATCAGTAGTATTTGAACACCAACACAGAGGATAAGAAACCCATCCTTTTCTCTTCCTTTTCCTTTTCATATCTTTTCCTTTTTTTATTATATTTTAAGTAATTATTATAAATTGATGCTGTGTTTCCTAATTCTTTACACTATAGTCATATCCTTTGGTAGTTCTCTATATTCTTCTAAACAAGGTATACGATGATTTCTTGATCAATAATTACCATCTATTCCATCATGTTTTCAAATCTAGTTGCAGATACATGTTCACCAAACGTTCTCTTCATAGTTGAGAAAATAGTCTTAGGAGCAATCTATCCACTTGTGACGGTACTTTCTTTTTGATTTCTACTTCAATAGATCATTTGTCTGCAACAGCATCACTTCTTTATTGATTCCTTAACCTGTTATTTCTGGTGGATGAAACGATAGAGTTCTTTCTTACCTTTATCCCGGGTTTGATCCTTTTTTCTCAAGATACCTAAAATTCCTGTTTGTATCAAAAGCTTCATCGGCCAGAACTGATTCAATCTTCTTCTTATCTGATAAGTTAATGGAGACGATCTACCCCTCTTTAACATTTTGCCATCATGTACTTTCTCATCTGTTACTTCTTCTAAAGCAAGGATTTCTTTGCTCTTTATATCCTGTTGCATGTGTTTTCAGATAACCTTTTTTTGTTCTGTACATTCCACTTTTCAGCCATCCACTGGCCTCTATTTGTTATCTTTATACCTGTACTGTCTATCGAAATTGAGATCACCATCCTCATCATGACCACATGTCTTGTCCTCTTCAATTTTGATATTCAGTTTGTTTGCTCTCTTACAGATTTAACCAGAGCTTTGTGGATTAGCAGCAGGTAACCTTTTTCCTGTAGCATTGATTACTCCATCTGTCTGCATGTAAGGTGATTGAAAGGAACAACGAATGTAACCAATGACCAGTATGAATGAGTTTGGGAAGTTGAATGGTTTACCCTTTTTGTTTTTGTTCATCATCTCCACCTCACAACCTAGTATCTAGAACATCGTATGAAAATAAAATCTCTTCACGTCTGACTAACATCTATTATGGGAAGGCCAACAGTGAATCACAAATACCTATTATGAACAATCCCAGCTAATTAGTTTGAGTTAGGCGACAAATCATTATTTTCGATAAGTATAACTGAGTATGTTGAATAACCTACATATTTTTTGTCATACAAAATCCAAGAAATAAATTGATCCGATGGCTTCATTATTATTATTGCTATTTACTTGAATTAGGGTTTGAATTTCTGCATTTGTTTAAACACTATATTTTAGTAGAACCTGCATGAAAGCGCCTTTACCGTAATGGGTCCGGGTGGCTTCGATCCATATGGTACATGGGATCTGTTAATTAAATGAATATTTATTTTAAGAAGTCATTTTGGTCAGTTTAACATACACATCAAGATCAGAACGGGCCTGTAGGGATTAAGTTCCGTATAGTATGATGGTCCGGTAAAACTGCATACTATTTCCATTGTTGTGTGATTTATAAAAGAAATTGTATTATTCTCGGAGGTTTGCAATGGAATCCAAATTAAAACAATTGTATTTCGAACTCTGGTTTAAATTGATTTATTTAATAAGATCACACCTTTTGTGATCAAGAGTCGGTTTAAAAAGCAGACGGTGTAATTTGGTAAGAAACAAAGCGGAGTTCTTATCTAGTTGTTCTTGATCTTTCTGAATTTCATTTAATTTAATTTGTAAGGGTTTGATATCATCTATGATCGTTTTTCTCAGGGTAAATAACGAAGTATTTTTCTTAAATTTAGGGATTGCTATGACAATTTCACCTTGAGGCGGACCGAAGACACTGTCCATAATATTAAGCGGATTGATCTCGGCTCGGTCTGGATAGACTAACCTATCTAGTGTAGTTACTTCAACTAACTCTTCGTTATATTTTCCATTAATTAAATCCATTATCAGAGACCCTTTGAATTTGTCAAGATTTTCTGCTCTTATTTCCCATTCTATTAACGGGTTAGGATCATTTTTTATTTTACTAATTATTTTATCTATGTCAATTTCAAATGTGGATCTGATCCTTTTTTTATCTAGATCAAGTTTGACGATTGAATTGTAAGTATTATCCCACAATCCTAAGATTTCAGGATTGTGTTTATTTAGAAAATCACTGCAGAGAAAATAGTTAATGATACTATCATCTGGTTTGTGAAATTCAAATATGGATTTGGATGGGGGTAGTAAATGAATATCTGATTGAATACATTCGATAATCGGAGAAATTACGAGTTTTTTTATATCTTCAAAATGAGATTTTGTAGCCTCATTTTCGTCCTTGTATTTTGACAAAATATATGCTAAGAGAAACCCACCAGTTAGACTAATTGCTGAAATCAATGATTTTTCAATGAATTCATTTTTGGGTAAATATGTGATATAATAATAAGCACTTATGAATATAGTGAAGATGGGAATTATACTTATGATAATGGTTTTTACCCACATTAGAAACTCCCAGGTATTCATAATATTAAATATTTCTACATTCTAGTTTTTTATCAATGCTAAATCACAAGGTTAATGATTACTCCAACCAATCGTGAAACGGACCCCTCACCAATTATGTATTTAAACAAGAAATTATCATAGGTGTAAACATGATCGGCAACCTTTATTGTAATGAACAGTCTGTTAAAACAAAATATTATGAAGAAAAATTACAGAGAGCGATTGAAAGGTTGGCGGAATTCAATAATCTTAGACAAGTTTTTAAGAATTTTGACGATTACCACAAGCAATTTCAGAATAACAAATTCTCCAAAAACGTAATTTTCAATCTTTTAAGCAGTAATCGATATGAAGAAACATCATTTGATGAAAATTCAATAATAGTCAATAGTCCTCAAAAAGATCTTCAAACAATGGAATTAGCATTTGAAGAATTTTTCATCAAGAATAAATCTTATGATAGCCGCGACTTCAAAGATTTTCTAAATAAACTGACCTCTAAAGAGAATTTTACTAGTCTACAGGCATATCATGAATTAAAAATAGGGCATGAACTTAAGGAAAAACTAAATGATGTAAGCCTATTTCATAAAACATCTTTAGGGAAAAAACCTGATTTATATGCGAAATCAGGGAATAAGAATATTGTCATCGAATTAACGGGGCTTAATTCTAGAAAATCTGAACAAACGATTGAAAAAGTGATAGAACGAGTTGCACAGGCTTATTTATCCAAATATTCAATAGGAAAGTTAATAATATTTTTGTTTGATACCTTTGATCTACCTACGGATGAGAATGGTCATATTGATGAAAACAAGTCTGTAGAAATCATAGAAAAGAACTTTGACAAGATTGAATTAGGTTCGCTGAAGGATTTCAACGGTGCAATTAATTTTAGAAATCGACTCATTGAATTGTATGAAACTAATGATGAGGGAGGAAAGAATATCATTATTGGAAATCAAATGATTTCATTTAGCGATTTACTTGATGTAACAAACGACAATGAATTGAGATTGTATGGAGATGATGAAAGTATCAACATACTCCGAAAATGGTTAGAAAAAGTTAATGGTATCAATCTCGATAATATCTTATTTGATAGAATTATATTCTTAGACAATAATCAAAATCACAATTGTGTAATGTTAAATTCGATAGAAGGAGTAGAATATTATACAGACGTACAAACTACAAAATTTTTCAAACCTTCTGGAATCTTTTACAAAATGTTAGTAAATCATATCCAGAATCGCACCAAATTCAAGGTATGTGAGGGACAATATGAGGACGGCTTACCATTCATTATAGCAATTAGAGCCCCCGACTGGCATTTTGACTATGAAAAAAACTATGAAGATTTTATACCGATTCACAATCAAATAGAACAGTATTTAAAAGAGTTTGATCAGGTGTCTGGTGTCTGGCTCTATACAAACAAATTGTATGATGGTCTCTATATCGAAAATCCTTGTGCACAAGAAGAAATTCGGTTGACTGAAAATGAATTGATAAATGCCGGAATATTAAGACCGAACATCCATAGACCTTTTATCACATACGATAAGAAAGTTGATTTTGCAAATTTAGATTTCAAAGAAAAAACCTCAACGCTGAATAAGATTTTGGATTTAGAACCTCGATTCGATCCCAAAAGAGATGATTTTGAACACCACTATGCAAGAGCTGATTTGTTAGAACTATTTGAGAACATGGGTTTGTATTTAAAAGAAAAGGAAATAGACGATAGAATTCTAATACGGATAGAGATAGTGATCGCCAAATATATTGAATATATAGAAGATCATGAGTCCGACTTTAAAGAGTCTTATTTAATGTATGAAGAAAAGATAATGTTAGGTACTGAACCGATTAGATCAGTAGCAACAAGTGCTTTAGTATTATTAATTCGCCACTTGCCGAAGGATGTACACATTAAAAAAATAATAACATTATCCAAAGATAAGAATTCTTATGTACAAGCATCTATTGCTAAGAATCTTGATTCGATCTATGAAGTCAATCCTAAAATGGCTTTGGAATTGGCGTCCGAATTCATTAACGATAACTTATTAGTAAGGTGGTTTATCAGACGATTCATTAAATACATTCTCTATAAGAATAAGACGGCATTTGTAGATATTTCTTCAAGAATTATTTATCGTTATCAAGAATTAGGCTTATCAAAAAAAGAACGTATTCTTGTAGATTACATAATATCATTAATAACACAGTCTGCGATTCTAGATATCGAGGAAACGATCACTAAACTTTTTGACACTTTGATTAACTCTAAGAATAAGGATACTCTTTCGAAAATAATTTTTACGATGAGGAATGAGATGTTTCTTGCCAATCCTATATATACCAAGAGAGTTCTTCAATATTATTGCACCATACTTGAAAAAGCATCCCCTGAGATTGTTGCTGTAGTTGACTTCGCTCTTTTCTACCACTTGGTTAATCTCAATAAATCATTATATCCAGAGATTGTGCCAATTATCGAAACCATAGTAAATACCGAATTCCCTAAAACAATAAATTATAACAGAGACTTTAAATTTATGATCCTCGACTACATAGAGAAATTTTATTCCGAAATAGGACCTAGGAGCGAAGGATTTTTACTTTCTCTCATTGCCAAGAATTTATTCTTGCTTAACTCAGCTTGGTCATGTAAGATTGTCGATATATTAGATAGAATCATAGAATCGCAAAAGATAATAAATAAATCGCAATTTGAAAACATTTTGGGAGAAATTGAATGCATTAGGAGTGACAAGGTCGAACAATTAAAACTTAAATTTAGAAAGCTATGAATTTTATAATAACGATTAAAATTTTATTAAACAGTTCATTAGAATTACTTTGTTTACACCTGGATGAAGCATGCTCTAACCCTTCTCATAAACATAAGAGTACAATCTTGTATTAAAATCGAGAATATTGATTTACCAAAACTCTTTCTGTTTTATGTCCGCTATGTCCAATGATCCCTGAACTATCTAGTTTTAGTTTATCAAATTTAAAAAGGAATATCAATGTTAACGATCAAATACTTTAAGAGTTATATCCTAATATCAATATCATGATAACAAGTATTACTAATAAAAAGGATCCAAATTTAATCTTACACTTAATAAAAAGTTGTGAAAACTATGATCTTAGTGAAAATGAATCTTTAGAAACAATAAACAAAATACTAGACAAAGATATCTCAAGAAGAACATACTATAACTACAAAAAGAAACTATATGATAAGGAGATAATTCATCAAGTAAAAGACAGCATATATGATAATCATATGATGAGATGTCTTTTGTTAGATCTAGAGGAAACAGATCAGAAAATGTGTTTGAAAGCAGATTTTCTAGTTTGGCAACAATTGCCTGATAGGAAAGATATATTTCATGATCCTCATATCCAAGAAGCAGAGTTAGAAGAACTGGAAAAAACAAAGAGCATGATTACACAATTTGCAAATCAAATCGATGAACCTTTACAAAGATATGATAAAGTTCCAAAAAATGCTAACATCAGACAGGAATCTATAAAGTGCGGTAAAGAAAGTTGTAATGATTGTCCACATGGACCTTATTATTATGCATATTGGAAAGATCCATCAACCAAGAAATTAAAGAAAAAATACATCGGTCAGTTTAACCCAAAAGAATAATTGTTAAATGAGGTTCAAAAATAGATGATAATTCAGTATTCTTAAATTTGCACCCTCGAGATCTCTCAGGTACCATAATTTTCATCGAACTTGATGTATGTTAGTAAATATAGCAAGTTACAAATAAAGTATCATGAATTTCAGTGAAGTTGATTCTTCAAATAAACCACAAATGAATGACATTTTCTATAACTTTCCAAGTTATGATGGTTTATTTTTTGAAATTGAATCAATACATAAATCATTAATATTCTATCGAGACCTTTTTGTTACTGATAATGCAGCTAATAAACACGGTAAGGAAGCGGTTGAAGAAAGAGAAAGAAAAGTATTATTAATTATGCTCATAAATAAAGTCATCCACTATATGGAAACGCTTGGAGCTATTGCTCTATCCATTATTTCAACAAAATCAAAAAGAACATATGAAAGATTCAATAAGACTGATGAAAAAGAAAGGTTTGTTGTTTCACTTTCAACTTATAATGTTGGCGATGTAGTTAAATTTTATAAAGAAATCGGAAAAAGACGGGACTCCTATCTATACAGTTTCCTTGGTTTTCCTCCTGCAGTATTTCAATCAAATGATATAAACTTGTTCATTAGTGATGGTTGTAAAAATATAGCTTCGTTACTAAATGAAATTGGAACTTATTACATTAATCATATTGATATCTATAATGCTTACAAGCATGGATATAGAATTGTAATCCCCGAATTCCTTGGCACAAATAAAAACGGCTTTGTGTTGATTAAAGAAGATAATGAACCAGTAGTTTGTACATTTGGCGATAAGGAAATTGACATATTAATGAAATCTGCTAAATGATGTTATGATGTCCTTTCTTTAATCTATAATAACAATAAGAAATCAATGTATGTAGAGAGTAGTAAAAGGGTGAATTTTGAAGGAAAAGTACTGATGGATCCGAATGTGTATTCTAGCCATTTAAAAAAGATTAAAAAGATAGTCTTTAATTATCCATCAACGAATGAAGAAAAAGATCTATTAATAAAAGAACAAGATAACATTCTAGGAAATATTGTAGATTTGAAAAAATATCTTTTTGAAATATCTTATGTAACAAATGATCTCTTTTTTACAATGGCATGTTTTCAATCTAGCAATTCCAGAATATTTTTAACTCAAGAGATTAAAGTATTATTATGGGAGAAGTCGAAAATTTTACAAATGCTCCCATTATAGGTAAGACCATTCAAGATATTAACGAAGGTAATTCCACAGCTTTGGTTATTCCACAAGAATTTGCTAAGGAATTACATATTGAAAATTCCAAAGTGTCAATGTCCTTGATTAAGGATTTAGATGGAAATAAACATCTGTTAGTTTCAAAGGCTTATGTTGAAATACTTTTGGATTAGTGGGTTGTAGTACTTCTACTTCATCATATTAATGCTCGAAATCATTAAAACGAGATTGTGAATAAATAATGCTTGATTCATTCTATATAAACTATTTTCATATAGATAAATCACATGAAAGTTACAAAATTGTGGAGTTCTACCTCTCAATGCAGTAAAAAAGCAGTATCTATTACTCTGGCGGTTATTTTATTTACTGGACTCTATGCTGTCGCTTTTTCGGTAGAGAAGTACGGTAGTGTGCAAGCTCAAGGACAACCAAATAGTACTAGTCCTGCACCTATGAATGCCACCCAAGTTAATGCCACTTCAGCAAATGTAACAAAGCCAGTGGATGGTTATGGTGGTCCACCTACGGGTCCATTAACTGCAGTAAGACACGTATTTGATGATCCAACTCTAAGAGTATATCACTTTTGCAAACCAAATGACAAGATAATGATGGTGTGTCAATTATATGACAGCAATTCTCCAAATGCAACGTTGATAGGAGTAGAATTCATGATTGACTCTAAAACATATCAAGCATTACCTGATAGAGAAAAGCCAAACTGGCATTATCATAAAGAAGAATTTTCACCAGATAGAGCAAATCCCATCTTTCCATTGTTAAATGACCAACAGCAAAAGGAGTGGCTAAAGAAATTAGAAGAATCCTATGGGAAGGTCATACTAAACTGGAACCCAATGGATGCATTACCGGTGTTTCCACCACAAATACAACAAGTTCAACATCCATTCATGGTGAATCAGACAGTAAATAACAGCACTGAAAAATTTGTTGGAAGCTTTAACCAAACACTAGAGTACTAAACTCTCTTTTTTTTGCGATAATAATAGAACTGGAATTAGTTCTTTTTCCTATCTGACTCTTATAAATCTAGACATGAGTGAGAATTTTGTATATGTACTTGGCGATCAGAAATTAGAACAAATCATAATTCTATTAGTGATTTCTAATACTTTGTATGGTTGGAATTTTATAGAATGATTTCTCTATATACAAATATACTTTGAGTCAATACACTTTGTCAGTTGTTTGAATATTAACGGACTTGATAAAAATGATTACAAGTTAAGAGTCCTATCAGCTATTTCTGCTGACTATTCCAGATTAATTATTGCGTCCACTATGGAGGAATCAAAGTCGGTGTTTGATATTGTTGTATCCTGTAATATTCCAATAGCAACAGCATATAGGAAAATACACTATCTACAAAAATCAGGAATATTAAAAATAGAAAAATCAGTAATATCAGAAGACGGAAAAAGGTATGATCAGTATAAAAGCAATATAAAAGCCGTACGAATTATTTTTGGTATAGATTCGTTAGATATAGATATAACAGAGAATTTGGATATGAAAAAAAGTGCATATTGGTAATTCCATCTTCTCACTGGATGGAGGTGACCACAATTTTACCTGTCATAAATGGATGCAGGGCGCAAAAGTAATCGTACGTTCCTGCTTCGTTGAATTGATATTCATAAACTTGAGTTGCCAATAGATTTCCTGAATCAAATGTTGCTCCGTTATTAGGATCGCTTAATCCTTTTCCTGATGTTACCATATGAATTGCAGAATCATCATTTATCCATCTAACGGCAGATCCTTGAAAAATGGATAACGTATTAGGATCATAAAAGTCAATATTTGATGGGAATGAAGATCCTGGAATAATAGAGATATTTTTTACTTGTTGCGTAGCAGAGGTAGTGGTTGGGGTAGTATCAATCATACTTTCATTTGGTAAAATACTTTCATATTGGGAGCTAACGTTACTTTCAATCGATATTCCCATAGCCATATTTACTTCGGTTGGCAGCATAGTAAGAATTAATATAATTCCACAAAAAAATAACATACACTTAACTGAATCTAGATTGTTCAAAACTTTGTATTTTTGTATCATAACTAATACTCAATTTTTAATATTTTATAGTAGTGAAGAAAAAAAAAGATAGTTAATAGTTCAACGTTTGGTTGAAGCTTCCAGCGCCTGTCTCACTTTCTACAGGTACTGTTGTATTCACCATATCAGGATGTTGTACTATTTGTTCTTGTGGAGGAAATGCTGGTAATTTGTCATTTGGATTCCATGTGATTATTACTTTACCGTAAGTATCTGCTAGTGACTTTAGAGTTGTCTGTTCTTGTTCAGGGCTAAGTTGAGGGAAGTGAGGTGCGGCTCTATCTGGTGCAAACTCTATTTGATGGTAGTGCCAGAAAGGCTTTTCTCTATCAGGTAATGCCTTGTAGTCTTGAGGAGTTATCATATATTCAATACCTATCAATGTCGCGTTGGGAGAGCTGCTATCATATAATTGACATACCATCAAGATCTTGTCATTTGGAGTACAGTAATGATATACACGTAATGTAGGGTCATCATAAACATGTCGTATAGCCGTAAGAGGACCCGTCCTACCCGTATATCCTTCTACAGGTGCTTTTTCACTTGAGCTTGCATTCTTTTGAGTCTGTGCTACCGCTTCAAAATCTACCTGATATAGCAATGGTAACATAGACAATGTCAAAAATGACATTAGTGCGAATCCGCCTAATAGTCTTATTTTTCCAAATGGATAGCTTTTGGTTATTTTATTTTTTTTTTCAAAAACCATTTGATTAGATATAAATTAAATATTATTTAATACCCCTTTACAATTATCATTCATAATTATTACCATTGATAATTTACAGTACTCTTTAGTCTATGGAGAATGAGATTAATTAATATATTATGCCAATAGGTTGTAAAGGCATTTGCAATAGATTATTTCATATCCATGGAGGAAAAGATTCTGCATATCTCTTGGGATACAAACGCTGTGCTGAATGTGACTTGTATCTAAAACATGATGGTGTAAAATGTCCCTGTTGTGGATATTCGCTAAGGACAAGAAGGAGGCACAAATAATATGTTTCTACTATATTATGAAACCTGACCTATACAAGTGATTGAAAATATCACTATATTTGTTATAGCGATAGAATTATCTACCATTAGCGAAGTATATACACAAATATTATAAACAATAGTTATACCATGAATAGTGGTCAGCAATCTGTTGCAATGTTGACACACTAAAACGATTTACCACCAAAGATTTGATTATTTAATAACTATAAGATGTTATGTTAGACATGTCGAATATGATAAACAATATCGACCTTGATAAGATACAAAAAACCATTGAAAGTGGGCAAAAAGACAGCCAGTTTTTGAAGAAACCAGTAAAGTTGGAAGGAGAATGGAATTTTGATGTCCAAAAAGAATATCAATTCAAAACAGAATTGGCGTATGAGAATGGTAAGGAAACAATTGAAATAGATTCACCATCATTTTTAGGAGGCAGTGGTAACAGATTGGGTCCAATGGGTTATTGTATTGCAGGAATTACCTCTTGCTTTATAACTACGTTTGTAAGTATCTTGTCAAGTCAAGGTATTAAACTTAGTAAACTCCATATAAAAGCAGAATGTAACGTCAATTTTGCCAAAACTTTTGATATTTCAGATGAGCCTATCACCGAGGGCATAAATTTTGAAATTGATACTCAAGGTGAAGATGAAAAAGTACTAGACAAACAAATACTTCAACAAATGGTTACTATGGCTGAAGAAAGATGTCCAGCTATTTACAGTATGAGTCATATAATTAAGGTAAATGCGAAATTGAAATAAAAAAAGACGCATAAATAAAATTTATAAAAATTATCAGGAATTCCTTTTCTTTAGAAAATTATTGTAACTGAATTATCTGCAATGGTGGATTGACATTCTATTCCTAGCGTATCCTTGACCACTGTTTTTAAATAAGCGTCCAAAAAAATGGAACCTTTTTTGCCTAAATCATGACGTATACTAAATTTATTTACCTTATTTTCTGTAACTTGATAGTCATATTGACCATAGCCACAATGATCAAAGAACATTTTTACAAAATCAATTACGTTTGATTGGTCTATTTCTTTCCATTTAAAGAGAATGAATTCTTTTGGTGCTTTTGTAGCAATATCTATTGCTACAGTTTTAATTTTATCCTCGTCGAGGTTATCTAATAATAACTCAAATGCTTCTTTACTTAGGATTATTGTTCCAAATCTTTTTATATATTTATTCCAGTCTACATATTCACCAAATATTTGATTAACTAACGTATTCAAACTTACTTTTTTTTCTTCTGCCTCGCTTCGTAAAATTTGGTCATACTCTTTATCTATTCTGAAAGATAAAGTTGATGTTTTCTTCCTTTTTTGTGTATCCGTTTTAGTTCAACCTCTTTAATCAAGGTTATACTTGCAAATAAGTACAATGTAAACCTCAGTTACAAATAATATAATTATCAATCTACAACAGTATGAAAAATCAAAATGAATATGAAAATAAAAAATTTTATATTTCGTCAGATGAGTTAAAATCAAAACTTGATAGTAATTCTTCTCTAATGCTATTTGATCTAAGAGATTCCAAAGATTATGAGAAAGGTCATATTCCAGGCGCTGCTTATGCCGTATGCAATGAGGAAACTAAAAAGACGATTATGCCTCGTTTACCCAAAGATATGGAGATAATACTTGTAGGCGAGGAAGAAAACTATGCAAAACAAATGACTGAGATGATGAGACAAATGGGACTAGACGCAAAATATTTGAAAGGGGGTATATCGTCTTGGAAGTGGGAGTTAAATGAGTCGTCGGATAAGGATATTTCACCTATTGATCTAAAGAAACTAATTGATTCAGAAAAATCCAAAGAACAGGTATTTTTACTAGATGTAAGAGAACCTGATGAATTTAAAGAATGGAGTATCTCAGGTAGTAGTAATATTCCGTTAGGTATTTTGTCCGATAAGAAAACTTTGGATAGTATACCAAAAGATAAGAAAATAGTCACAATTTGCCCACGCGGAAATAGATCTACAATTGGAAAATATATTCTAGAAAGGTATGGTTACAACGTAAGATCGTTAGAAGAAGGACTGAAAGGATGGAGTTCTTCTTTTGAAATTGCATCAAGTATATATGATGTAGGTAATTTGACGGAGATAAGGTTATTTCAGTTTAGGCGTATCGGAAAAGGATGTATGTCATATTTACTTGATTCAGACGGGGAATCTGTAGTGATCGATCCTGTGTTTCCTTACGATGAATATATTCAAAAGGCTACAGAGATTGGAACTCAAATTGTTAAAGTCATTGACACTCATCAGCATGCTGATCATATCTCTGCTGCAAGATCCTTAGCCAAAGAGACGAATGCACAATATCTTCAAAGCGCCCATGAAAACAATGATAGCAGTAGTAAAGTAGATGCACAAATAAAAGATGGTGACCTAATAAAATTAGGTAAAATTGACATAAAAGCAATTCATACACCCGGTCACACATTGGGAAGTATTTCGCTTTTGGTTGACAATCACAAGGACGATAATAGAGGTAAAAATACAAAATTGCTCTTTACTGGCGACACTATTTTTGTAAATGGAGTTGGAAGACCAGATTTGAGAGATTCGGCTAAGGAATTTGCAGAAAATCTATATGATACCATTCATCAAAAATTTATGAAACTACCGGACGATCTCATAATATTACCAGCTCATTTTGAAAATGACGTTAAGGCAAATGAAATTCTATCATCTACCTTCGGAAAAATAAAGAACAATAGCGCATTTTTAGATCCACATATAACAAAAGAAGACTTTGTTCATAAAATATCTTCAAAAGTTATGACAACACCACCAAATCATCTAGAAATAATATCTATAAATAAAGGAGAAAAGCACATTCCATCTTCAGTATCAGAAATTTTTGATTTGGAAATGGGTCCCAATAGATGTAGCGTATCTGGATAGCTAGAGAAACAGTATTATAATAATAGGTAACAATTTTAATATTTTTAATATTACTAAACAAGAGATTAATAAAAGACATGATATATGAGATATTTTTTTGGTCAGTTTATTTTTTATCTGGGATTCTTGGTCAAATCTATTCAGAACTTCATAATCTATTTTACCAAAATATTTCTCCTCAAATCTTTCTGCCTCTACAAGACTTTGCTGCTATTATCATTCAAAATCATATTCTAATTACTCTATCAATACTTTGTGGCATATTAATTGGGTTCACACTTGGATTAATTGGAGGTGGAGGTTCAATACTTGCCGTGCCATTATTAGTATATTTAATTGGGTTAAATCCACATGTAGCAATCGGAACATCAGCTCTGGTAGTGGCCATTAATGCAATTATCAATTTCCTCGATCACAGGAAGAAAGGTCATGTGCTTTTAAAGACAAGTTTACTATTTGCAATTCCTGGAGTAATGGGAACGCTAATTGGATCTCAAATGGGTTTATTAACACCACCAAATACTCTCTTAATTTTCTTTGCTCTTTTTATGATTTCTATAGCCATCAAAATACTGTTAGAAAAAAAGAGCCCTTGTAATTCTGACGAGGGTTGCGATAAGAATTCAAAGGCAAAAAAAAATTCAGGATACAATGGAAATGGAAGTAACATAAAACCAGTAATAATGGGTTCAGTTGTTGGATTAGGTGCTGGGTATTTTGGAATTGGCGGGGGCTTTCTAATCGTTCCATCTCTTATGCACCTTGGCGTAAACATTGTAAATTCTATCGGAACATCCTTACTTCCTGTAAGTCTGTTTGGTATGACAACTGCAGTGAGATATTCTCTAGATAGTCAAATAGATTTTTGGATAGCATCTCTATTGATAATTGGCGGAATAGGGGGAGGAAAAGTTGGGACTATTATCTCATCAAGGTCACCTAAAACTATGTTGACAAAGATTTTTGCAATATTATTGATTATTGTAGGTATATATATCACAATAAAAACAGTTCTAGGATAACTATTTCACCACTTGATATCAGTAAGAGCAATATTTGATATTCAGACATATAATACAATTAGTTACTATGAGTCAATATCGCTATGAAGTATTAAGGACAGATCTTTTCAGTATAGCATGGAATAAAATTATCAATCATCAGAAAGAGATAGTATAAGAAATATAGGAAGTAATTAAGAATCCTATCTATTCAAAGATGTCAAAAATACTGAATAAAATAATCATAGAAGGGAATCCAAACTATTCTATAGTCA
>JBGTFK010000249.1:0-10366 GCA_041747305.1 Candidatus Nitrosocosmicus sp. | reverse complement strand
TAGCATGGAATAAAATTATCAATCATCAGAAAGAGATAGTATAAGAAATATAGGAAGTAATTAAGAATCCTATCTATTCAAAGATGTCAAAAATACTGAATAAAATAATCATAGAAGGGAATCCAAACTATTCTATAGTCATTTGATATTAAATGAATTTGAGTTATTTATGATCAGGCGTTTAGGTGCAAAACAAGTTTAGTTTCTACTGGATCGACTTTTGTTTTTTTGTTGATTCTTAGCAGTAATCAATTATAATTTAACAATAGTCTAATCCAATAAAATTCATCTATCTGTCATGATAAAGCACATTTAGGTATTCTTATTATAACTTGAATTCAAGGTATTTCTTTTGCACTTTTCAAAATGTCTTAGGTAACTGTATCATTATTTTCGAACTACTTTTAACTCCATAATGTAATTTCAGAATCAATAATGGTGATTAGCCAATAGAAATTGTCTAGCGGAATCATATAAGTTGTGTTCATTCAATTTTTTTAACTCTGATTCCAGCGATCTCTAGTGTATCTTTTAATTTCTTTACTAATAATGTTTCATATTTTTGGAAATTAATGTTGCTAATATCAGGTATATTGGTTGAATATTTTGCACCAGTGTATTCATCTATTGAATTTGTTTCAAACCAATAGACTTCCTCACCTTGATCTTTATCTAATAATCTACCTAATCGTCCTCTTCTATCGTTTTCTTCATAATGTTCGGGAGTATATCCTAGTTTCTGCGTAAACCTTATCTCTTGATCTATTCTTTCCTTTGATTTACCAATTACATTTTCCAGCTCAAAAACCGCTTCTCTTAATAGATTGGGAACCTTTTCAAACCTTTTCTCTGGTCTTTTAATAATTTCAGTTAAAATTTTATAAAACCATCGTCTTACCCATAAAGGATTTGATTTTGATAAGCCATCTAATCCTTTAATTATGATCTCTTCATTTTCTTTTCCTGACCATCCCACAAATCTATTCATTTTACCGTAATACATTGAATTTATAAAAATATTCTTAATTTCGACCGTGATTCCTATGTCTGTTTTACAATGATCAATGAACCGGTTAATCTGCTCTACGTCTGAGTATTGATTATTTTTGTCATTTGTTTTGACAAATATAGAATCAGTAAACCCAAAAACGATATCAAAGTTAAATGGTTCTTGTTTTGCCATACTCTCCATTTGTTTATGAATTCGTCTTCCTTCAGCTGTTATGCATTCTGCTACTTTGTAATTGGAATAATCAAAAAACGCACTTCCAAACAATCCATATCCAGCATTTGCAAACAATTTCGCAGCCAACTGCTGCATATTATATTCTTCTATAAGTAAATTATTTGATTGGGGTTTAGATCTTTCTTCTTTTAATAGTTTTAAATATTTTTCACGATCTGCTAATACTATTTGCAGAACCATTGGCAAAGCTCCTACTCTATTTTTACAAATCCAATATCGTGAAACGTGTCTGCTAATTTTTTTCTCTTCTAGACACTCGTTTATCAAATCAACAGTGTTTTGATTCACATATGCAGAAGGGTCGCCTATACAACAATCACAATTTAAAGTATCAAATGAATAATTATTTCTTATTATAATATATGGATACATTCCTTTTACATCCAATTCAAATATTTTGGTATTAATAAAGAAACCCTTTTTAGGAATAGTATGGTGTCCACCACCATAGTCTTGTTTTTCTAACTTATAGTGTGGAGTACGGTCAATAGTGATTTCTCCTCTGGAAATCATCTTATTATATTTATTTTCATACCATTTACCCACATCGGTGTTACACACTTTGAAATAATCCATTTCAGCATACCTAGAAAATCTACTCATTAATCGTAAAGCTAGACAGTTATTGTATTGAGCTAAAAGCATTGCTAGTTCGGCATCCCTCTTTACATATTTTTTCTGTTCATCAATTGGTATATTTAATATATTTACCGTCCCTGCATCAATATTATCATATTTTGAAATTCCCAATAATGCAGAGCTTACATTTTCTAAACTTGTAGTTCGATATTTTTCTTCAAATACATTATCCTGTATTACTTCTTTATCAAATACCTTGATGAGATCAATGTGTTTATTTACTGACCCTTTTTTTAAAGCTATATAGTTTCTATTATATCCTATTTCGAATGGTGAATCCAAGTTATAATATAGGCATCTTTGATGTAGTATGAAAAAGTCTGAATCTCTACCTTTCAATCTCTTTCCATTTTTAACATCATAGATAGCAATTCCTGTAGTGTACCAACCAAATGTTAATGGAAATTGGTTAAAGTAAGATAAAATATCCTTTATCAGTTCCTTTTCTGGATACTGACAATTTGGTTTCTCATATTTAGAAATATGCAATACAATCCTTTCACCCCAATTGGTACAAAAGGCTGCTGCAAATATCTTGGTTTTTGAATGTTGATATTTACCTTTATAAGGAACCCATTCTAGGTCGATGCTAGATGAGTTTATGACTTCGTTTCTATAACTTTTTATTTCATTAATTTCATTAATCTGTGAAATAGTTCCATTAATATCTAATAGTTTCATAAATATACTCACCTGGTAATGGACTTAGAAGTAGGAGGGTTGTCTGTAGTTAATTGCTGTTCTTTGAGGTCTCTTACTTTTTGAATATCTTCGTTAGTAAAGACGTCTGCATTGGATGAATGTTTTAGTCGGATTTTAGGTTCTAGTTGTTGTTGATGATCAACTTTTAGGTTGTTTTCGGAATTTTCAAAATCTTGTCTGTAAGAAGTATTTTCATCACTAAAATGTGATGTATGTGATACATGTGAGGAGGAATTTTGAGCGGATTCTAATATTTCTTTATTGTTATTATCCTCCTTTGTATTAGCGGCACTGTTTGTTATACTTGTTTGACTCTTACGTGTAGTGGAATTATCACTCTTGTTTATAATCGATTTATTCAAACTAGACTCGTCTTTTGTTACATTTTCACTTATTGGTGAAGGAGTATCGATAACACTAGTATCTGTTCTAATTGGAATAATTATTCTTGATTCTGTTTTGTTGGCATCACATACATCATATTCGTCACAATTTGGAGTAATTGGAGTTGGCAGATTATTAATGACTTTTTGATTTTTCTGTTTATCAAGTTCTCTAAGGGTGGAATCAACTGCTGCTTTGGTATCGACGATTTCTTTATAGTCTTTCTCTAATGTATTTACAATTTCATTGTTATTTTTCTCATTTTCTTTTGTTTTTACCCATCTGAGTGTTATGGGCTTTTCTTGAATAATTTGTATATCAGTATCGTTTCTAATCAAAATTAGAATGTCTTGTAGAGCATGGCTATTATTTAGCCTAAGACTATCTATGTTAAAATTATTTTTGAATTTTCCTTGTCCAAGCAAATGATATTTGACATCTTGATTTCTTTTTGAGGCTTCTATTGCAGCATCTGTCAGAAAAATAGGTGATCCGTTATTTTCCTTTATGATATCTTTGATAGCCAGATATGATCTATCTCTAGGCCTTTTTACTAATTGAGTAGATAAATTAAAGTATTTCAAACCTTCGTTATAAAACATCATTGCTTCCTCAGCGTCATCAACTTCAGCTATATCTTTTAATTTCAATTTTGCCATGGCTAGAGTGATTCTGATTAGCGAATCAAACTTACGCGCAAGGCCAGAGATTCCAGCATCTCCCATATTGATAAAGTATTCTTTTAATAGTGAAAATGCATCGCTAGATAATGTAGGTTTAAAATTGCGAGCATACAAGATATATTTTCTGATAAAATCCTCGTTTCCCTCATAGAGGCCAGCTCTATAATTTTCAGAAACTTTTTTCTTTTCTTCTACATATCTTTGAAGGTATTTAGGATCTTTTTTCTCACGTAATACAAATATCAGATCGAATCTGTCTATTATTTGAGATAGGGTAGGAAACTCTGCGAAACTGGCAACTTCCTCGTTTTGCCACTTATTGTTTATAGGATTAGCAGACGCAATAATAGAAGGATGTGCTTCTATAAATGTTGAAAAACCGTATTTTGCCATTGGATGACCATTTTCTTCCATTGTATCTAGTAGATGCTTGTGTTCAGATAGAGGAAGCTGACCAAGCTCATTAATACAACAAAGAGAATTCTTGGCTAATACTACTGGACCAAATCTAAGCGTATACATTCCACCATCTTCTTTACTTATTTGAGAAGTGAGGCTTAGTCCTGTAGAGCTTTGGCCTCCTGCATATTGTGAGTTGGGAACCAATCTAGTAGACTTTTCTAATATTGTTGTTTTTGCTAGTCCAGGATCGCCGATTAAGAGAGCATTTATCCTTTGTCTTTTGGGAAACCTATTGTCTATATTTCTAAGACCCGCATTTACACATACAAGTAAAACACCTTTTTTTATTCTATCTAGATCTATAAGTTCGGGTGCAAATAACTTTACTACTTCGTCTATAGGATTTTTGTGCTCGGTTTGAACTTTTTGCTTCCAGTCTTCTATTTCTTGAATATCTTTATCTGTTAAAACAAACTCTTTTCTTCTTTCATATTCTAAGGTATCAGCAAACAAAACTGTTTCAAGTTTATTGTTGGGATTATCGTTTTTTCTTATAACTCGCAGTTGACCTACTACATTTACTACTTCTCCGGCTATGACATCATATGTATTCTTTTCAAATACTTTGACAGAAAGTCTTTCAATTTCACTAAACGTTTCTAAATCTTGTAGTTCTAAGTCGACCACGGAAATGTATTCAGGAGTAGCTGATATCGAGTTACCAGTGTTTTCTCCTTTAGGGCAAAACGGACATTTGCTTTTATCTTTATAGGGTAGCTTGAAAATGGGTTGATCAAAGTTGATATTTGTGCCATATCCACAATTATCGCAGCACAATTCTACAGATATTATCATATTGTAAACAGGTGTTAATCCAATAATCGTCCCTTTTACCTTTACAAACCCTGATTTTTCTCTCTTTGCTGGTCCTATTGATAATTCTCTTGGAACTGGATTGCCCTGTTTACTGTCAGGATTCTTTGTATGGTAAATATCATTCTTCCACAGTGTTTTAAGATTGTTGATTAAATTATTTGCAAACTGCTTATCATAACCTTTAAGATTGACAATAAGATCTGCAAGAGACGGCGCTCCCGTTATGGGTCGTCCAACAAGACCCTTTCTATAAGTAGACTCCAAAGTAATTACTCTGTTTTTTTTCTCAGAGTCCTCAGATTTGTCACATATTCTTTCTATTATTTTTTTGGCTGATTCTTCAGATATTCGTAAATGAAACGCGGTTCCAGAAAAGGCAAGTACAAAATTGTTTCTGTCGTGTTCTATATAATAAGGTAAAAGATAATCGACAGTATTTTGAATAGTTTCTTCTGAAAGATTACAATATTCTATGTTTCTGTGTTGAAGATCCTCAGTGTTTTTACTTTCATTTCTTATATTTTTCCTATCATTGTAATCATCTCTTAAACAACCATTGAAAAGTTCTCTGAAAAGGGCATATAACTCGTCGTTGAGTAATATTTTGTCGGTTATACCTAGTGGGTAATATCGGAATTTCTTATCTTCTCGGTGAGTTGATGGAGGCAAGGTACATAGTGCTTTGTCTGTTAATATTTCAAAAACACTATCTACCTTACAATCATTCTTTCGAATAGTTATATTTTGGTTATGCGAGAGCCACCAGAAATGGTAACCGTATTCTTTTCTCGTCTTTGTTACAAAAGTAAACATCTTTAGAATGTCAAGAATTGTGAAATCCGAGAATTCTCTTTCTGTTATATTCCAAGAATTTGCAAAGATATTGTAGAATCTTGAACCTAGTTTTTCATAGTCAGCAAGCTGAGATATAGGCGTATTAATAAGAGCAGATGCGATTTCAGAATCAATGTCTAATACTTGAATATATAATTGACGATCTTGAGAATCTCTGATATGTGTTCTCCCTAAAGCACTAGCCACATTTTTGAATTTTGAATAAACGCTTGGATCGTTAAAATCCTCCACTTTCCAATAATTTGGATTCTCATAAATTGGAGTCCATTCATCCACGAACTTATGATCTTCTGTTAAGGAAACCAATTTAAAACCTGCGTTGTGTAACTCAACTAATTCCTTTGAGTTAATTAGGTTCTTATCATTAGTATTATTTGTATTATTTGAGATATACAATCCTTCAATCTACCTCCGAAATTATGCTATATCATGACAAGAACATTTACACACGATCTTAATTCCAGTTGATTTGTTTGAGTAAATTGTTTTACAATCATTGCAAGCTGTCGGACATTGAGTAACTGATAAATTCAATACGCTAGGACTCTTTATATGCCTGCTTTCCTCTTCGTAAAGTTTAATTTCCTGTTTATCCTTTATAATAATAGAGTATTCTTTTTCATTTTTCATTTTTTATCTTTACACCTTTAATTTTTTGATAGTTATCTTGTCATCGTCTTTGTTGATCTCTACAAAATCTCCTTTCTCTATTTCAAGCTCCTGAAGAAAACCTTTTGGAAGGATTACTCCTCGTGAGGCTTCACTCATTTTGATTATGTTATGAATTTTGGGATTCATATTCAGGAGTAATGACAATATACACATTAATAGGCATTAACAAATAATACTAATACTAATAATTGACTAAAAAAAATAATACTAATAAAATAAAGGGTGAAAAAACTACTATCTTACAAATTTTAGATGGAACAGATGTAGATTCGGAATTTTATAGAGATATACTTCGCTATATTATAGGAAAAAGGGATGGAAAAATAAAACCTGAGATTAAGAATAAGGATAGAAATGAAGTTAATAAAGATAATAACTCGTCAAATACTGAATTTAGAGTATGGGAACTTAGTAAATGGTTGTTGAAAAATAATCGCCAGCTAAGAGACACAAACAAAGGATCTAAGAAATCCACTTACAGCAAGACCCATTCTAAAATACAAAATGTTTCTTCATCTTTAAACAAATTAATAGATTTAGATTTAATTGTTATTAGCAAAGAAGGAGAGCCATCATTGCGAAATCCAAAAATTCCTACTAAAGTATATGATGTAACTCTTCTTGGTATGCTGATTGCCTCGCTAGTAGAATTTAAGATATTAACGAAGGGGACTAGCGAATACAAAGAGGCATTAGAGTCACTTCTGAAGATTTGGATTATTTATATTCCTCCGGGAAATAAAGAATGGGGGAATTATAACTATCACTTTCTAAAAGGATTAATTGAAAGATGTAAGGAAAGATATGATGAAGTTGTACTTACATTTTTAGACTCTGTTCGTGAACGAGCACCAGACCTCATATTTAACTTTGGTGAATTAAGAAGCAAAGTAAACAATATGATATTTAAAAAATTGATTAGGGATGATGAATTTAGAAAGTTATATTTTAGCTGTTTGAATGAATTCTATATTAAAAACAAGTATTATAATCCCAACATAGAAAGATTAATTAAATTTCAATTCAAATTAGATGTGGAAACCCATTATGAAAGACGTTTGTCACAGTTATTGAACTTCTCATCAAATACAATTCAAACGTTCCAGTACAACATAAGATCAAATAACAATTTTCGATCTTATGAGGAAGCTATGAAAAGCGATCTTATTGATAAGATTAATTCAGAAATCGTATTTGATTATAATATAAAGAATCAATGGGAACAAATTAGAAATGAGAATTTACTAAATTGCGATAAAATTACGATTTTATTAAAATGTAAGAAATGTAGTAAAATATATCCTTTTCAACTGGAAATTGCAATGGAAATCGATAATTTATCAGCCTATATAAATAGATATGAGTCAACAGTAGAACTATATGATATTGAAAATGATGTAAATGCCCTCTATCTGAAAGGAATGCTCTCTAATAATACGGTAATTTGACATATTTAATTTAAATAATATAATATTAATTTAGATTTTTTTATCCTCGTATTTAATGAAACTTTCAATTGGGTACCTTGGTATCTCAAAAGATAATATTTGCAATTATCCAATAAGATTGAAATTTTAATTAAAAGTTCCAGATTCAATTAATTGTTTTGCTATCACATTTTTTCCTTGTTCATCAACTGAAGAAAAGGCTCGGACTAAATTTTGTAAAACAGAATCCATTTCTTTATATTTTGATTCCAATTCCACTATCTTCTTATTCTCCTGTTCTTTGATTTCGTCAAACGCTTCTGGTTTTAGCGGGTAACTACATTTTGAACAATATTTGTTTTCTAATATGTTTGACAGATCACACCGTGGACAAATTGACTGAACGGGTTTCTTTTTTTGTATTTCTTCTGTATTTATTCCATTGTATTCTAAAATCTTGCTTTTTAGTTCATTACCCATTCTTCTTTTTATGTATCTAGTTCCTTGTTTGGAATTCATTGACCATCTTACTTTCTTCTTTAACGCGTATTCTGGAAGGTAGTCGGAATCGGCAGTTATAGCAGAATGTCTTATACAATAAGGGTTCCATTTCTTTGATTTTAGTAAATGATAAATTTGTTCCAATTCATTAAGATCATTAATTTTATTGTTCTCAATCAGTCTTTCAATTCTTTTTTTGAGTTGTCTCATCACGTCGTATATTTGGTCAGGACCAATTGATGAGCCTGTTAAGAGATTGCATATTAATCTTGCTTCAGGCTCGTTTTTAAAAGGATGTTCATTTAACCAGTCTCTTACATATGGAAAGGAAAATGTCAGAAGCATAGGTCCACTACCCGTTTTAGCTTCATGAGGTATTTCACCTTCACCATATCTTTCCTTTAACCTAATGTGTTTGATTTTTAATAATGTGATCTCATGAGGTCTTGCATCCAAATCCCACAACAAAGATAGAATAGCTTTGTTTCTTTTATACGGCTCATATTTAATAATTATCGCCAATTCGTCTTTCTCCCATATTTCTGTTTCTAAGTAAGGGCTCAATCTTTTTGTTCTTTTCATTTTTATGTTGATGAAAGATGGGGTATTCCAAGTATCGTAAGATTTTGAGTATATTCCTTTATCTCTTGCATTGTATAACCATCTATAGAAATACTTTAATCTCCAGAGGTAATCATTCCATGTAGTAATCCATTTTTTATCTGGATCTTCTTTATCTGTTTTCCTTTTTGAATCTAGGTATTCTAGTATTTGCTCTTTTTCTTGAACCTGATAAAAAGTTGTATTCTTCCCTATATACTCTGCATATCTGATTAAGACCTTGAGTAAACCATTTTGATAGTTTTCAGAAGTATCTATATTCTGTAAATATTCATAAAAGTCATTAATTATTTGCCTGTTGGTCTGATTTATGACCTTGATTTCTATATTTTGAATGGTTGTGGTTAATTTAGCGGGCAATATTATACCTCCTTCTCTTCTCTAATCTCCTATACAACCAAGAATTATTTGAACCCATGTGAATAACGGGCCCGGTGGGCTTCGATCCCATGACCTGCGGTTCCGAAGACCGCCGCGATATCCTGACTACGCTACGGACCCCTTGGGATGTATAAAATCGGCGCAGTTATATAATTTGTCATGGTATGGTTTAAGAGTATAAAATTTTCATCATTGTGAGGAATTGTTGGGAGATTTGCAATTTCGCTATTATAAGTCGTCTTACTGCTTTTAGTAAGTTCTAATGATTTATTTTCGATGTTTTGAACTTTACAAGAAAGGAGAAAACAGTTCGAAGTTCTTCAAAGTTTAGAATAACCCAGAGTCTCGCGCTCATATATTCTAATCGTCAATAACCCTGCTCCGAGTATGCTATATATACGCACTTTTTCAATAAAAAGACATTGGATATAGTTGACTCTTATCTCATTCTCAGGTTAAAAAAAAGCTTTTGAATGGTATTCGGCGATACATATGGACTAAATAAATGGGAGATAAAATCATGGCTATTTTGACAAATTGTCAACAAGGAAAAGGTCTATACCTAGTCAGGTTCAAATGAATCCATACAATCAAAACCAGGCTAATTTTATTCTGCTAAATCAAAAAGTCATAATTAACAATAGCTATTATATTTGCAATTATCTCATAAGGTTTATGACACTAAAAAGGTTAAGTTTAACTGTATTTTTTTGTTGCATTAACACTATCCATAGGACTAGTTTTTGTGAATCTGCCTTTGTCATCTTACGCATAAAATAATGTCTCAGGACAGGATGGAATGGTCTTGCAGAACAGGAAACAGACCAGTCACAATCTTCCCAACAGAACAATCTGAGCTATAAAACTCTCTAATGTCGGACGTATGCGCGTTATTGATGCGATATTTATATCCAGTCGAGGAATTATTACCATCATAGGTGTTGAGTGTATATAGTCGGCCTCTTGAAATGACCTTA
>JBGTFK010000248.1:0-2200 GCA_041747305.1 Candidatus Nitrosocosmicus sp. | reverse complement strand
AGTAAATAAAGGATAGAACTGAAGGATTTGATGATTACTTTCCGTGTAGGACGAAGAATTGCAAGTTAAAACATGTACGGAATTGGCAGAGGTTCATTGTTGACTGCCCCTATAAAGAGATAAAACCTGTTAAATGAACAGAGCCCATTATTCAATTTGATATATATACATCATCCTAAATCATATCAAGATTATCTGGTTCTAGTTTTGTTTCTATTCATTACATATTTTTTGAAAAGAAATATTTCATCCCTAAAACCAGTATAGTGCCAATAGTATTTATTAACAATCATCGAAATAATAAACCAGATGATGCTATTTACTACAATGGTAAACAGAAAACCGTAATAATATGTCATCATAATCCCAGTTATTGTACCTCCAATTAGAAAAGGAATTTGACGTTTTAGTGTTGCTTTTAATATAGAGTCCATTTATATTTATGAATACTTAACATAGTTTTTTAGTATCCCTATATCCACCTTAAACCTACACCGAATAAATTTATTCTTTGTAAACTTTACTAATTTGAATAACATAGGAAACTAAATTTTTGTTATATAGTTATAATACTTCAAGGCTATCAAATATTTGAACTAGGTTACCAATGTACAAGTCATGACATTATGTCGTAAAAAAGTCTAAAGTTGGAGTATTGTTTTTCTAACTATCTTGGAACTTTTACCTTGAACTGGCCTAATCTATCGGAAGTTGTATTTAGAACGACCTCTTGTCCATTATATGATTGAATTTCGTTTTTTGGTAAGCTAAATTCGTCTTTAGCACCATCAGAAGTTATTATTACATTTTCATCGTTTACTGCAGTGACAATGCCCACCGCTATAGAATCCACAGTTCTTGCCCCCTTTTTGAGAATAGAGTCCCAGTCTAATATGCCTGCATGAGACCGGGTATACGATGCATCGGTCCCAACATTATCTATTTGTCTTTTCTCAATAAGGGGAATATACTTTTGAAGATCTCGCGAAGATTCCGATTGATCGGACGTTTGTGTGTCTGGCTGTTCTGTTACGGATGCTGACTTGTACCTTGAATACTCACCCATCTGGGGTGGTTCATCTTTCTTGAAATTGTCTTCTGCTTCTTGTTCTGTTATATTAAACCAAAGAACTTCTCCATCATAACCTGCAACTAATAGTTTAGGTAAATAAAATTTGTTTTTTTTGACGCGACCTCTTTCTGTTACAACAAATTCCTGTCCGATTTCTTGCACCTCACCCAAATCATCTCCTTTCTCATATCCTCTTGCTTCTTTTTTAATAATGTCTTTCCATTCTATACTATTATCTTTCCAGTTAAAATTACTCGAACTAGTATTTTCATTCATAATCTAAAATGTATAATATAGTATTTAACGTTCAATAAGTTAGAAAATAATTAAATTTTGGTCCCGTATATACTTTGAGATTATAGAGGGGCTCTGTTAACTTAAGAGTTAACACGAGATTAAATTTTAAATAACCTCGTATCAAATGAACCGATTACATCAAAGATTTTCTGTATTTTGAGCAGGATTTATGAGCTATTGTTCCAAAATGAATCAACTGATTGGAAAGCAGTTGAAAAATTTCGTTAAGTTAACAGAGCCTTATAGAGGCATCCAAAGGCTTGTATAGTTTATACCCTCTGTTATTTGAACAAAGAATCATGTTTAATCAATCCTAGATATATAAATTAACAGCAATATTTGTTCAACAAGATGTGATTGAATTATTAAAATGCTATCAGAAAAATAAAATCAGTTCTGTTGCCTAAATTATACCCGCTTGTTAAAATTAGTCATTCTATATTTTTGCTCTACTAATAATGCCAATAACATTGAAAGCATCAGTTCTGTGTCAGTTTCTGATTTTGTTAATATAGATTCATGATATTTGATAATTCCGGATTTGATGCTGTTAATAATATTACAAGGTTTCTGCGTATAATCCAATTATTGAAATTAGATTATTCTGCTATTGAGGCAGATACAATTTCATCACTCATAGGATCACTACTTTCATATGGAACAATAAATTTAGTTGTAAAATATAAGTAGTTGAGCATGGGTCATAATTCATTTTGACATATCAATCAATAATCAAGCTCAGAAATACATCAACAGCCAATCAGGTATTTGATTGCTCTTCTAGGATTATCTTTTTGCATCTTGAAATTATAATAAACAAGTATCTGGTAC
>JBGTFK010000247.1:0-8413 GCA_041747305.1 Candidatus Nitrosocosmicus sp. | reverse complement strand
GTTTCTTCGATGGTGCGATTTTTTCAATGGTGGATTAAACATGAATTTAAAGAAGATTTATCTGTGGAAGTAGATATCTTACCTGTAATTCCTGGAAGGTTATTTGATAGGATCAATCTCGCATATCTATTAAGAGATCATCGAGAGAGGGGTTCATCCATATTTCATTTCTATCTTACTTATTTTAGATCTTGGTGGTCGGATTGTCGTATGGAGGGATATCACGGGGAGAATTTTGGCCAAGCCACTTGGTTTAGACCCAAAGTCTTTTCTTCAGATTTCAAAAATGAAAAGTTCTTTGCTGATAATAATTGTGCAAAAATATCTCATATATTATGCCATGAGCTAATTAGACGCAAAATAAAAAAGAGAAAAGTGTATTTCGATCAAATACATAAAATTTGGGATCTTCACATACAAAATGATGTTCCTTTTTTATATTATAACAAACAATTCAATAGAGTTTCAAAAAATAGTGAATACAAATACGTTACTATAGATTCATCCAAACTTGAATATTAGTATTTAGGCAAGATTGTTAGATGGACACTGCATTAAGATATCGTCGTATGATAAAACTAGGGGCTCTAATCTCTACTGCTGGAGTCGCTATGTTGATTTTATTTGGATTGATTTTACTACTGTTTCCTGTTACAAAGATTTGTGAGGAGAATTGCAATTATCTTTCAAGTGCACCTGACTATCTTAGACAAATGATAAATCCTTTATTTTTATTTATTTCTTTGATATTGATTTCCTCAGGAGTTTTTTTTATCCGTATAGGGAATAGACAACTATATAGGAGCTTATAGTTCTCTGTTTTGTTTATGACTTCCTTTCGTGAATTCTCTATGCCATTAAACTAAAATGTCTGATTGCATAAATATTACTTACTTTATGGCCAATCCATTTAGAAAAATATTATATACTTTTACAGTTAATCCATTCAAGAAATGGAAACCTAGAGGAAAAATTTATAGTTTCAGATGTTCACAATGTGGAGATGTCTTCATATCTAGTCATAATTTGGATGCTCCATTGTGTGACAAATGTATTCAAAAGATAAAATCATTGGATTCTACTGTTGATAATGAGAAAAAATGCTCTGAATGTGGTAAAGCTGGAGTTATTTATGGTAAAGATCGATGTCATTCTTGTTATTTTAGCTTCAAGAAGAACAAATAATTTTTCCAAAATCTTGTTAAATATTCAATATTTTTCACTTAATACTGATTAGACAGCGTTTTCTATCCATTCCATTTAATGCATAGATGTGTAATAATTTATTATTGCTAATTTTTTAATATAATATTATCCCTGATTCCTTCTAATTCGTAAATATCCAGTTTATTTGTTATTGTACGTAAACTCAAGAGTGATTGAGGAGGGATGGGGCCGAAGGGAATTGTTCTAATATACATACTTATATTATTTGAACCCCTGATCCACGGGTTTCTTCAATAATTGCCCATTATTTGATCTGGAGCCCGTTGCGATGCCTGGCTTCGCTACGACCCCACCTTAATATAGGTTTTTTAATTGTAACTATAAGTTTTTCTAAATTTGAAATCCTGAATGAACCAAAAATTGCTCAATATATGTCAAATAAGCATATTCCATAAAAAATATAAGGTTTGTTAAACACAATATAATTAACATTGGCAAAATCTATTGATTATGATGTTCTTTCTTCAGCGAAAAATAAAGAACTTGAGACTAATGAAAAATGGGGTTTAGCAGAAGAATCTGAATATTTTGCTAATAAGGTAAAGCTATATCGTCAAGATAAATTGAATGCAGATGAATTTAGGCGCTTTAGACTTCAAAACGGTGCATATGGCTCTAGATTAAATAGCGAATTTAGTATGATAAGAATAAAGGTTCCAGGTGGTGATATCACACCTTCCCAGCTTGAAAAGATTGCCAATCTATCAGAATCATTCTCAATCGGATCTGCTCATGTATCTACCAGACAAAATATTCAATTGCACTGGGTGCAATTAGAAGATGTAAGTGAAGTATTTCGCGGTTTAGCTGAAGTAGGACTTACTTCTAGGGAGGCTTGCGGTAATACTATTAGAAATGTAATGTGCAGTCATTTTGCAGGAGTATGCCCTAATGAACCATTTGATACTACTCCTTACGCTAAAGCAATAGCGAGGTTTTTTCTAAGAAATCCTATGTGTCAAAATCTTCCCAGAAAATTTAAATTTAATTTTTCATGCTGTCCAGAACATGGTTATGTAAGGATAGCCGACGTAGGACTCGTTCCTACAGTCCGTGATGGAATAAGGGGCTTCCGGGTCTATTTGGGAGGCGGCTTGGGCGCTGCCTCGTTTATAGGTCATTTATTAGAGGAGTTTACTCCAGAATCTAGGCTTTTATCTACTTCTATGGCTACAATTCGACTTTATGACCGACTAGGAAACAGAGAAAATCTTGCAAGAAATAGAATGCGTTATTTGGTCAGTGAAATCGGATGGGAGAAATTTCAGGGCTTGTTATTGAAGGAACGAATCCTGGTTGAAGCGACAACTTCTATACCCACAAGAAAATCATACGATGGTTTTTTGAATACTGGGGATTCGAATAATACTTCAATTTCCTCTACCTCTACTAAGAGCAAAATTAAATTACCCGTATTAAATTCCGATTCTGCAGACACGCCATACACTCGATGGCTAAATACCAATGTTGTTGCTCAGAAACAGTCTGGTTATTACAGTGTGTATATAACCTTAGGTGCAGGCGATATCACCTCTAGTCAGTTACGGATTTTTGCAGAATGTATCAGGGAATTTTCGTTAGAAAAAAAAGCCCGAACGACTCCTCAGCAAAACTTTCTGGTCCGATATATAAAAGCAGAGCAATTACCAAAGGTTTTCCAAAAACTATCTGGCAATGGACTAGGAAATCCTGGCGCAAATACAATTGTATCTACTGTAGGTTGTTCCGGAACTACATCGTGTAATCTAGCTATCACCAATTCTCATAGGCTTGCAAAGGAGGTCCAAAGTAAATTTTTGGAATTAAATATTGATTTAGATAAAGACTTTGTTGATTCTACTATCAAAATTAGCGGATGTCCTAATTCTTGTGGACAGCATGAAGTCGCAACTATCGGTTTCTATGGTGGTGCTACTAGGATTGGAACATCCATGGTTCCAATCTATACAATGCTTTTTGCGGGTAGTACTGGTGAGAATGGCGAACTGGGCAAAGCAATCATGCGTGTTCCAGCTAAAAAGGTGCTGGATGTAGTTCTCAAAATATTTGAACATTTCAAAAAAGAAAGGACAGGTAATGAAAAATTAAATGAATGGATTTACAAGATTTCAAATGGAAATGGATCTGGCGAAATTAAGAATGTAGATGATATGAAGAAGCTACTTTTACCTATAATCGAGTTACCCGCATTTTCCACCGCACCTGATTTTTACAAAGACTATGGAACCGATACCAATTTTGTCGCAAAAACTGCTAGAGGCGAATGTGCTGCTTGAGCAAATCCATAAAGCGAAAGAAAAATGATGTCAAGGTAAAGGTAAAGGCAAAGATAGTAAATAAACGTGTAAAAGCAAAACCTCGATCAACACCATCAACACCTTCTTTGAATCTTGTATGTGATATTGATACTCTAAGAACCCTAATAAAAAAAAATAAAGTTAGAGTTGTGGATGTTAGAAAAAGAGACGAATATTTGAAAGGTCATATAAAGACGGCCGTTTCTTTACCATTAGCTGAATTATTGTCCAACGATGACCCAGAGTCTATAATTAATATTTTGAATAACCTTGGTATATCGAATGATACTTTGGTAGTCATTTATGATGATACATTTGGTGCATTAGCGTCAAGAGTAGCGTGGTCATTTAAGTTTGTTGGGCACAGAAATGTTGCATTATTGGAAGTTACCTATGATAATTGGAAAAAATTAGGTTTAGAAATTGAAAGAAAGTCTAATAAATATCCTAAAGTTTCACATTCTATTGATATCGATTATTCCATATTTGCAGATGCTGAATATATAGAAAATGCTCAAAATGATAAAAATAAGATCATAATTGATTCTCGAGAAAGATTGAATTTTTTAACAGAACACATTCCTAATTCAAAGAATATTCCGTACACCATGTTGCGCTCGGAAAATTCCATTTTAAGAAATCCTTCTGAACTTAAACGATTCATGGAAAATAGGGGTATTGACTTAAACAATGAGATAATCACTTACTGTGGAAGCGTCGGAACGTTGTCAGGATTGGCCTTTTTTGCCTTAAAGACCGCTGGAATTTCAAACGTGAAGCTATATCCAAAATCATTTAAGGAGTGGAAATCTCTTGGAAAACCCAAAACCGAATTTAAAGATGCTAACTACTGGGACCTTTCAGCAGAGTGAGTGTTTTATTTATTCTTCTATTTCTCAAACCATTCATTAATTCTTTCTAATTCGCAGCCGTTCACAGTTATTTTTATTGGTCCCAATGGGGATTCATTTTCGTTTTCTACTAATACCACCACGTCAGAAAATGCAGCCTGTTTATTTAGTAAAAACCAAGTACTTTGCATGTTGTAATTGTTATACAAAATTCTCTGTAAAACAGCCAGTGTTTTTTTTGACCTTATCTTGTCTTTTATTTTTCTCAAACCATCAAAATTATTCATCTTGGTATACACATTATTTTTTCTTATCACTAGTTCCGAATCTGGTAATAGGTTTTTGACTGCAAAAACCACTTTTTGTATGTCATCAGTCAAATTAATTGGAGTTACGACAATAACTTCTATACTTTCAAGTTCCATTTTTGTTCTATGTGGTAAGAAAGTTTTTTTGCTTCCGGTTATTATACTCATCTGACCACTTTTTAATGATTACTTTTACATGATTCTTAAGCTCGATTAAAGATAGATCATTATTTGATATCGATTCGTCCGCAAGAGCGATTGCTTTGCTTATGCCCACACTCATCTCACGTTCATCTCTTTGTAAAAACTTTTCATGATTTGATGGTGTATCAGACCTGTCTCGTAATTTTATATGGTTATATCTAATAGTTGATGATGCATGAATGGCTAATAACTTTACAAAACCTATGTTTTTTAATACGATATACTCCTCATAACTTCTAATCCCATCTACTACAATAAGACTAGTATTTTCCAATTCTTTAATCTTCTCCATCACTAACTTTGCTACAACTTCATTTCCGTGATGCTTTCTTAAATTTTTCATCAAATCGCCAAGACTTTTGTCATCCATCGGCAAGTTGTTTTCAACCGCTTTTTCTCTTATTACGTCACCCATAGTTATTAAATGAAATCCTTTACTTTGGAGGAAAGTAGCAACTGTCGATTTTCCTGCACCAGGCATTCCTGTTAAACAAATTATGAATTGGTTTAGAACCGACAACCTCTAATCTAATCTATGAACATTCAATCAATATTTATTTTTTGATTACTTCGATTATTGCGAATTAATATAGTTAGATCTTCATTTGATTATATTCATGCGTATATTTGTGGCAATAGATATTCCAAAGGTTGAGAAAATAATCCATATTCAGAATCAAATTATAAAACAATATGAATTTGTCCAACATTATGTTAGAATCATCAACAAGTATAATCTTCATTTGACAATAATGTTTTTTGGGGAAAAGACCGATTTTGAAACAAGAGAAATTATATCCAATTTGAAAAGTTTAGATTTTGATCCATTTGAGATTAGATTCACTCACGTAGGGTGTTTTCCAAAAAACTCTAACCCTAGCGTCATCTGGTTGGGGCTGGATAATCAAAGTTCTAAAAAATTAAATGACCTTTATGTTGCAATTTCAAAATTGCTGGAAAAAGATATAGGCTACGGGAAGAAAACACAAAACGATTTTACTAAGGAAAAATCTGTACATGTACCTCATCTTACAATTTTTCGTATAAATCGACATTTTAAGGGTCGTAAATCTTTTGATCCTGTTTTTCGATTTGATCCATTTACAGATGAAATATGCCAAATTAAATTAAAGCGAAGCATGCTCACAGCAGATGGTCCTATATATTCTGATTTATTTACCATTGATGCACGAGCGCAAAAGAAATGAGTGATCCTAGTATCGATAAATTAATCGAAGGAATATTGAAGGAATGTACTCCTACATCAGAAGAAGAAATTAACCTTCATACTATGGCTAACAAGTTGAAGAATAAACTTGAATCTTGTGTTTCTGAATATAAACTTGGTTTTATGATACAGGAAATCGTATTCGGTGGATCTTTTGCTAAAGGAACATGGCTTAAAAACGAAGCCGATATTGATATTTTTATCAAATTTAAGAATGATGTTGATTATGGTCATTTTGAAACTTACGGAAAGTTAATTGGAATGCAATCTCTAAAAGAATACTCTCCCTATCTTAGATATGCAGATCATCCTTATGTAGAAGCTTATGTTGACGGAGTTAAATTTAACATTGTTCCGTGCTTTGATGCTTCATTCGGGGATTGGAAAAGTGCAGCTGACCGTTCTCCATTCCATACCTCGTATGTAATCAGTAATTTGAACCAGGAAAAGAAAAATCAAGTGAGAGTACTTAAGAAGTTTTTGAAATCTCTAAAAATTTATGGAGCAGAGATTTCTATAGAAGGGTTTAGTGGATATGTTTGTGAAGTTCTAATTTTGAAATTTGGATCTTTTTTATCTGCTATTAAATTTTTTTCTACGTATACTACTGATAACTCTGTTATCGGCATCACAAAACCCGATCATGAACAGGAAAAATATAAGAGGATTTTTGATAGTTTTCTGGTAATATTAGATCCAATCGATGAAAATAGAAATTTGGGCAGTGCTATTTCATCTCGCTCAGTAGCGACTCTAATCCAGAGTTCAAGAAAGTTTTTATCAGATCCTGGCAATAATTATTTTCGAGAGGAACCAGTATCTCACTCAAACAATGATCTCAAAGATTTATTGTCTTCTTTCATTCTGATAATTGAATTCAAATATAGTCATAGACCATCTGATGTCATCTGGGGACAGCTTAAGAAAATGACCAGATCCGTATGTAGATTTGTCGAATCATATGGTTTTAGAATATTGAAATATCACTGTAATGTGCATGAAAAGGAAAAAGTTTGTGTTATTGCTTTGTTATATGAATCTCTAATAATTTCTAAATTATCTTTTAAGTTAGGGCCTGAAATATTTAGATTACATGATGTAGAAAAATTTATAGAGATTAATGATGGCTCTCCATTAAAATGGTTGGACAACAACTCTAGAACTAGGTGTCTTCTTTTTAGAGAATTCACTAACGCAAAGGATTATTTGGACTTTGTTCTCACGAATAAGCCTGATCTAATAGGGATCCCTAGAGGGTTGAAGAGCGATTTTATTCGATCCTTCAGAATATATACTCTTGATCAATATCCTTCTTTAGATGAACATATAAAAAATACCGTTTCTGAATTATTATATACAGATGGAAGAGTATTCTAACAGATTTGTTTTATCATCAGCTAATTTGATTGATTTATTATGTTATCCAAGATTTAGTACCTCTAATTATTATTCTAGGTTGAGTGAACTCAGATCGTTAAATCTAAAATTTGTAATTCTGGAAGGTAATACTCTTTTAAAATCTATTAGGATTCTGGGGAAAGGAAGTGAAGGATTAGTGTTAAAAGTTCAAAATATGCATAGTAAAACCATGGCACTAAAAATTAAGAGAATTGACTCGTGTAGAACCGACATGAAAAATGAATTTGAATTTTATCAGCGCATAAATAAGAATCATTTGGGACCCAAGGTTTACTCTTATACAAAAAATGCTCTTTTAATGGAATTCATCGAAGGTTTGTCCGCAAGAAACTGGTTCTTAAAATCAAAAATGAACTTAGACTTGGTACGAAGAATTATCATTAATATTTTGACTCAATGTTACACGCTTGATAAACTAAACATAGATCATGGTCAACTAAACAAGTTGGATAATCATATAATAATTTCCCACTGTGGTTCAAAATGCACAATAGTGGATTTTGAAAGTGCTAGTTGCATAAGAAAAGTTAATAATGTTACATCTGCATTTCAAGGGTTAATTTTCAAAGGTGTCATTTCAGATCAAATAAACAAATTTGTTAATTATGATAAAAAGAGAGTCAAATTCTTAAATCTGTTATCCGACTATAAAATGGACAAGTCAAAAAAAAATTTTGATTCAATAATGGCATTAATTTGAATTAATTATTCTAAGAATCTTAGAAAAACATTAATCTTCACTTGTGTCAAATTAACTATGACACTTCCAAAAGGTTATGTAATACCCAAACGAGAAGCAGAAGAAAAGACCAAACGAGAAGCAGAAGAAAAGACCAAACGAGAAGCAGAAGAAAAGACCAAACGAGAAGCAGAAGAAAA
>JBGTFK010000246.1:0-2570 GCA_041747305.1 Candidatus Nitrosocosmicus sp. | reverse complement strand
ATTTGGAGATTTCCATATATCGTATGAGAAAATGGTGGTGGAGCATTTCTCATAACGTATTTGGTTATTATTTTCACATTCGGACTTTCTTTTTATGACCCTTGAACTTGCGGTAGGGGGATATTATAAAACATCATTGGTAGCGGCTCTTTCTAACATTAGAAGAAAATTCAAATGGATAGGAGTATTGATAGTATCCGTTACCTTTGCACTGGCAAATTACTATATGATTGTTATCGGTTGGATTTTATCTTTTTTTTGTAATAACGGTTTTAGGTCAAGATAGTTCATTTGATAAATACACTAACTCTTTCTACCCTGTTTTGTCATTTTTTGTAGTTGTGATACTCAACTATCTAATAATTAGACTTGAAGTGTGTAGAGGTATTGAAAAAAATAGTAAGATTGGCGTGTTATTGTTAACAGCAATAATGATTCCGCTGGCTATAATTGGTATGACTTTGGAGGGTGCAGAAAATGGAATCAAATTCTATTTATCGGCTGACTTTTCAAAATTAAAGGACCCCAGTGTTTGGTCTGTGGCTTTTGGACAGGTATTTTTTTCACTTTCAATAGGTCTGGGAGTATTATTGACATATGGAAGTTACATTAATGACAAACACTCTATTCTTATATCATCCATTATCATCATTTCCGCAGATTTGATAATCGCTTTTACAGCCGGCCTGATGATTTTTGCCTTTGTTTTTTCAATCAGTATGGACCCATCAGAAGATGTATCACTTGTGTTTAAGGTACTTCCAACGGTCTTTTCCAATATGACATTTGGAATGATTATGGGAGGATCATTTTTCTTTCTTTTAATGCTTGCAGGAATTACCTCATCTATAGGAATGTTGCAGATACCAGTATCAGTATTAGAAGATACATTTAGATTTAGTAAGTCCAAAGCATCTGGATTAGTTATAATAATTTCAACAATAATAGGCCTGCCTTTAGCATTAAGCCATAGTTCATTAAATCTTAGCATATCCAACACGCCTTTATTAGACATTTTTGATACACTCATAAGTGAGTTTGGACTAACGATTTCAGCTGCCTTATTTATAATTGTGATTTTATGGTTTATGGATAGGAAAAAAATTATCGAACAGGTGAACTTGCATAGTAAGATCAAAGTTCCCATATGGATCTTTCAAGTCGTGAAAATTCTAATTCCGATTCTATTGATATCCACATTGACAATGAAGTTAATAGACTTCTTTTTTTAGAAATATGATACATAATCAATAAAGGGTTTAAGTTTTTAGATAGGGCTGCATTCCTAACGATATCGCAACAGAAAACAGGTCAATTATCCCATTCTTATAAAATAAGGAAGATTTTGACCATAATTGACCAGGTTGGTAGAATGTAGTTAACATTTTATTATGATTGATTAATTTGATAAATTTTATTTATGCATGATAAAATTCGTGAGATGCATAAACCCAACTATAGAGATTATTAATCAATACCTATTAAAGAACAAACAAATGAATTTATTACTATTTGCAAATTTTCTTATCTTGTGTCTGAAGAAATCTCTAAAATAATGGTCTGTATAGACGGATCAGAGTCTTCGATCAAAGCTGCAAAAAGGGTTCTAGACATGGCAGAAAAATACAAGGCAGAAGTTATCGCAATTCATATTTCATTTATCCCATATTACTTAAGACGCTTACCCCAGTATGGATGGGAAGAGCTCCATGCTTACGATGTTGAGCAGATGAAAGATTGGTTAAAGAATATTATGGTAAAGGCTAACGAACATAGTATTAATATTAAGACACTGGTAAAAGGGACTACATCATCAGTTGTGAATGAAATTATTGGTAGTGCCGATGCAGAAAATATTGACTTGATTGTTTTAGGGAGTACTGGTAAGTCAAGACTTGATAGAGTACTGGTCGGTAGTGTAGCACAAGGTGTGATGACCAATGCAAAATGTTCAGTCTTAGTAGTAAGATAACTGCAAGCACAAATGATGAAAGTTCATATATTTAGAGGTCAATTGGTAGCATAGTTAAATTTAGTCAATTAAGACATTTCACTTTATTATCGTAAAACTACAATCTGCATAACTTGCTATTGTAGGTGCATTACTACCTAACATCACTGCCTTGAAATTTTCTCCTTTTCCTACTACTATTAAATTAATATTTTTGTCCTTAAAGTATGTTGATAATAATTCCTCAGGAGGAATGTTTTCATCGATCAACTGCGTTACTATCGTTAATCCTCCTCTTTCAGCACCACTCTTTATCTCTAATAGTCTAGCCTCAATTCTTTCTACGCGTTCCTTTATTAGAAGTTAGCTCAATTTATTATGATTAATTTTTGAAGAGTAAATGTCTAGAACATCAAACATCGTTACTAACTGTAATATGAATATATTAATCTACGCGTTATTTTATATACACATTAGCTATCAACGAACTTTTGCGCTTGGTCTTCATGAATCTGTAAATTGGCTTCATCTACCTTGATGGAATTAGTAGGGCAAACCGTGGCACATGCCATACACCATATACATGCACTTTCCCTAATGGGATCTGGTTTATCCGTAT
>JBGTFK010000245.1:0-3768 GCA_041747305.1 Candidatus Nitrosocosmicus sp. | reverse complement strand
GCTATTATTGTTCTTAAGTTCCCCGTGAAGACTGGAAATGAGGTTTAAAAGTGTTACAATTTCCTCGCTTTGCAAGCCCTCTAGTCTGTCGATCTTATCTTTAATCACTATTTTGATATTATTTTCATCTTTTCTGCGCTGATTTTTTATTTTTGACTCAATAAATTGTGCTCCAAGAGTAGAAATTAATATACCTAAAATTGCAATACCAATAACCATTATTACTGTAGCTATTATTCTTCCTTCAAACGTAATCGGGTATACATCACCATATCCAACCGTGGTAACTGTAACCACCGCCCACCAAAATGCATCTCCAAGGTTTGTTATTTTTGAATCTGGTGCATTGTGCTCTACAACATACATGGTAAATGCCCCCGCTGTAACTGTAATCACAGATAGTAAAACAACATATAGAAGCCTATTTTTGACTTCATCCATTATTATCAAAGTCCTTGATAAAATATGCATAAACCTAAAAATCTGAATAAGCCTTAAACTCTTCAAGCCTGCGCCATATACTGTGTCTGCTTCAAGTAAGGTTAAGGCGTACAAGGGGATTAAGGCAGGAATTTCATACAAATGAGTTAAAAAATATTTGTATCCTTGTTTTGACTTTTTTATTCTTATGGCAAAGTCAACTGCCAAAATGATGGATACAATAAAATCAAATACAAATAGTGCAATCAAAGCTTGACCTAGAGGATCATAATAGTATTGTAACAATATCAAAAACACAGAAAATCCAGTCAAAGAAATAATAAAAAACTCATAACCAGTATTTCTTTTCATCTTTTAGAATATGGAATACAAATCCATTTCAGTTTTTAGATACTTTGGTATGAAGAATTTGTGGTGTTAAATTTTATATATTTTTGACATTTGTTTGTTTTTAAAAAAATATCTTTGTTTTTTTAATATCGCTTTTGAAGTCATCTTCTGGCTGAGTATGTGACTAAGCCGGGTTGTTGATATATGGATGAATAAGTCGATTTGATTGACCTTTCTTTCTTTTTGATTTTCTTATCAGGATTAGATGGGCGGCTGCTGACTAGCTGGATTGATTAAAATATGCTTTGATGAGATTTAGTCTATATGAGTGATTTTGTTACACTGGATTTTAAGGTAATAAAGGAGTATTGGGATACATACCTACTAAGCGATGATACAAAACTCAAAAGTAGAGTAGTGTTAACTGGGGTGAAAAAATCAAAGTTGGACCAATCAAAAGAATATGAATTTAATTTTCAGTCAATCCAGTCTTTCATTTTTTCAGATAAAGCAACTGGGCCCACACATAAGAAATTGTATACAAAGGAGGAGATGGAATCTTCATATAAAAAAGAGATAGCCTACTCTGCAACATCTGAAAAATGGAATGAATATTTGCTAAATGATAATACACGAGTAAGATTGAAAAATACAATCGCCGGCATTACAAAATCAGACATCTATTTGCAAAATGGGGATCCAATTTACAACGTAAAGATTAGAGTATTGTCCAAAGTTAAGAGACCAACTCAATGACTTAACACCGTGATTTATTTTTCTAATAGAATTCTGTTACTTAGCAATTATGACATCACGATATACCAGATTATTTTTAGATATTTCCTATTAGTAGAAACATTCTAGATACTTTGGCAATATATTTATTATTGATCTATCCATGATATATTCATCAGTTTGATTGTAATAGAGTAGGAATAGTAGTGAGAACAGATTTTATCATTTATTGTCAATTAGATATATCAATTGTATAAATCAGATACCCGGGTCTATCGAGATAACCTAATCTTAAGATCTGCAAGGACTTGCTTTGGAAAATCCAAATGAAATTGTCAGTTACAGAGTAATCATCTTATTAAATATATACGATCACTTATCGAAACTTTTTCCCTTAGAGGATCCTATTAAAAAGGAGTGTACAACAATCACTAAATATGTTTGGCAATATGATTACCTAAATAACAATCTATCATTAAAAACCCTGTGATTCTTTCTAATTAGTAAATACTGAAAATCGATATATTTTGAATCAAACTTTACAACATATTGATAAATAATAAGAAAAGTATAATTCCAGTCATTTTTCTTGTATTGTTACTAACTTTTAATACGTCCACTATTTCGACAAATAATAGTGTAGCAGCGCAATTGCATGACAACAACTCTCTGGATTCACTAAGGGATATTTTATGTGATGAAAATAAAAGCTCTAAAACTTCACAAAATGGTCAAGACAAAGTTCAAAAACTAGATGATGACGACAATCCTTCAAGTTCTGATGCTAAACCCAGTGGGAAAACAGGCAATATAATTACACCTCCCACAACACCATCTAGCCCAAGCAAAATTACAAACATAAACGATGATAATACCAACTCAGGCAATACTAAAGGATCTACAGGTTCTTCAGGCGATGGTAAAGGATCAGGATCTTCAGGCGATACTAAAGGATCTGCAAAATCATCAGCCGGGACTAAAGCAATTGCAAGTTCTTCAAGTGATGGTAAAGGATCTTCAAGTTCTGATGCTAAACCCAGTGGGAAAACAGGCAATATAATTACACCTCCCACAACACCATCTAGCCCAAGCAAAATTACAAACGCTAACGACGACGGTAGTAAGCCTAAAAATACCGGTATTCCCGACTATTGTTCCAATAATGAGGTAAGTAATGAAATTGACAACCCTATAACAAATAATAATTTGGAACCAAGTGGACCTGGTACAACTAGTATTTCCTGTGGACAAGTAATCGATGAGAGTGTAGCATTGACATCTAATCTTGATTGTAAGAGCGATGGACTACTTGTAGGTGGGGAGGACATCATCATTGATTTGAATGGGTTTTCAGTTACCGGGCCAAGTCAAAATAGTTCTAAAATCGGGATAATGCTTACCAATACTGAGAACGTAACTGTTCAAGGTCCTGGTACAATTTCCGACTTTCAAGCCGGAATATTGTCAACAGCTGGAGAGAACAACAGTATTTCTGCAATAGACTTTTCGGATAATCACGTGGGAGTGTTTGTTACAAGTTCTACCAATTCTACGATCCAAGACAACCGATTGACTAACAATACCATTGGGATTGTAACTTATTCTTCCTCCAATTCAAGCATAGATACAAACCTGCTTAAATCAAACGATTTGGGTGGCACGGCGTTGGTGGACTCTGATAATAATGATATTTATTTGAATACCGTTCAAGACTCTTTAAACGGCATATTCATCGATGGCCAAAGTAATAATAATAACGCTACCTATAACAATTTGGTACAGGACAATGAAATAGGTATCAATAATGCAAATGGATTACCAATAAACATAAACAATAATGAATATAACAACAATAATTGTGATGTTTCGTTACCCAATGGTTTATGTCATGGAAGTGATCTACCAAATCTTAGTTCTGATGTTTCAATAGGCGAAGCAATAAATCAAACAGAAACTGAATCTCCCATTCAAAAGGACGGAGAGTCTAGCGGTCTAGAACAAATTGGTACAGATAATGAATCTTCAGATGAGCAGGATAGTCTCGGTGATGTATCTAATGACCTTGGGTCAGGTAACAACATAGATCTGCAAAGTCAGGATAATAGCGGAAGTATCTCAGCGGGCCAAGGCACCGGCTCAGGTGGTGATTCTTCTGACAGCACCGGCTCAGGTGGTGATTCTTCTGACAGCACCGGCTCAGGTGGTGATTCTTCTGACAGCACCGGCTCAGGTGGTGATTCTTCTGACAGCACCGGCTCAGGT
>JBGTFK010000244.1:0-35451 GCA_041747305.1 Candidatus Nitrosocosmicus sp. | reverse complement strand
TTTTCTTCTTTTTCCTTATCTTGGAATAAAAAGTCAAAAGGACGTTTATTGAGTTTCTTTATTGTTATTGCTCTCTTTTTTTAGAGATTAACAATAAAGAGAAAGAGTACGATCGAAAAACTAGATTTGTATGTTGTTTTTATGTAAAAGAAATATGCATTTTCTATTACCCCAAGTAATCATTCTCCAAGTTAAATTACATTAACTTGAAAAAACGTCTTCTATGCTTCTAATTCAAAGCTGTAATTTTGGAAATCCATGATTTAGTAATTGTTCTAAGTCTTTACTAAATTATGTTTTGTACTTTTATTAGGATCATAATCTCAAATTCTAGTCTATCTGATCATTCCCATGTCAGATTCAATCTATCAGGTCAGCACTGATTTTTTTGATCGAATCTCCCTATTTTTTTATATTTTGTAGCGTTATATTGTTATGAGCGCACCTGGAGGTCTGTAAATCACATTGTGGCACTAGCCAACTTCATTACCGACGCTGCCTTTTGTCTTGGATGCGTTCTACTTACAATCAAAAAAATATTAATATAAATCTTGTTCTTAGATAATTCATAAATTCGATATTTAAGTTACTAATAGATCGATTAAGTCGGCAGATGGTAAAGGACTGGGATTCTGCAGAATAATTATCGAATGTAAAATGGATTATTAATCAAAACAATCCAGACTGGAATTTCCTTGAACATTCATTATCTCTATACAAAATTTAAAAACATATAAAAGATTCTGCAAAGGGACAATAAAATAGTTATGAAATATGAAGATTATGCAGAATTATACAAGAGTAAAACATTTGAATCCATGAATTTGTATTTCAAATCCAGAGACATTTTTCCCGGTGGAATAAATCATAATATTCGATACTTTAAACCTTATCCTTTCTTTACCATCAAGTCACGTGGTAAATATTTATTTGATGTTGATGGAAACAGGTATTTGGATTTTTGGAATGGTCACTGGGCTCTTATCCTGGGGCATTCTCCAGAGATCGTGACATCGAAACTAAAGAAACAAATTGGCAAAGGTACTCTATTTGGGACCGCAAATAAAGCAAGTTGGAAACTAGGCAATGAAATTAATAAGGCCATACCCCTGGCAGAGAATTTAAGATTCTGTAGTACTGGATCAGAAGCGACCATGTATGCAATTCGTTTAGCGAGGGCTTCGACAGGCAAGCGGGTGATTGCCAAGGTAGAAGGGGGATGGCATGGTTTTAATACGAACCTCTTGCAATCGGTGAATTATCCTTATGAAGCAGATGAAGGTCTGGGACTTATTGAAGATGAGGGTCATTTTATTGAATCATTACAATTTAACGATTTAGAAAGATCCATAAAAGTGCTGGAGTCTATCAAGGATGATCTTGCTGCCATTATTGTCGAACCGATTTTGGGTGGAGCAGGATGTATCACTCCTCAGGACGGGTACCTGCTTGGATTACAAGAGTTTGCGAAAAGGAATGGAAGTCTATTCATACTAGACGAAATAGTCACGGGGTTCAGGTTTGCCTTTGATGGATCTATGAATTTATTCAAGTTAGACCCGGACCTTTTTACCTTAGGCAAGATTATTGGTGGAGGACTTCCCATTGGAGCAGTCTGCGGAAAGAAAGAGATAATGAAAATGGCAGATGCAACCCTAGACAATACTAAATCTTCATATTGCTCGATTGGCGGAGGCACATTTTCTGCAAACCCACTGACAATGAAGGCGGGATATTTTACCTTAAAAGAATTACGAAAAAATCCAGGAATCTATGAGAAAATCAATAGTCTCGGAGAGACTGCAAGAAGAGAGTTAACAAAATTATTCGTTGAGCTCGGTATACGAGTCCAAGTGACAGGAATTGGTTCTTTATTCATGATTCATTTTCTAAACGAAAAGACAGAGAGAATAGAGAATGCTGTTGACGCAGCACTAGGTGACAGAGAACTGTTAATTAATTATAATCTGGCACTAACGGCTAAACATGATATATTTTTCTTGCCCGGGAAGATGGGAGCATTTTCAAACGCCAATGATAAGAAAGATGTAACTAGATTGGTCGAATCAACTAGAAGGATCTTTGAACAAAATAAACAATAACTGCGCTAAAACAGGAGTTTTATCATACTAATCATCCATTCTGCATGCTAATTTTCTCTCCATAAAGCCTTTTTCTTTGCCACCAATATAAAAAAGACGAAGTATGCAGTTTGGACAAGTAATCCTAAAGAAATAGACCAACCCTCAGGAACTGGGAAACCCATTGAATATTGCAACATTAATGAGGCATGAGTGGTGGGAACAAAATATGAAATGAATTGTAATTCCACAGGTAGTATTTCTATTGAATAAAAGACTGGAGGTATAATTGCAATAATAACATTTACGAAAGAAATTAGCTGAGTGGCATTTCGCATATGTAACATGTGAGAGGACAAAAAAAATCCTATGGAAGACATAGTCCCCCAAATGAGAAAGACATTTAACAATAACAATGGGAGGAAATTCAAAGATACTGAAAAATATACTGCAAGTGACAGCAATACCATGAGGGCTGGCAGCCCATACAGCAATTGTGACAAGGCCAATCCCAGCATATAGGTTATTGAAGAAACTGGAGAAGCAACAAATACATCTTGCATTTTATATTCAATTTTGTAGAATGAAATATCCTGACCTAAAGCCAAACCGTAGCCTACTAGTGCCATAACCAGACTTCCAGCGACCGCAAATTGTACATATTCACCACTACTTACTACAAACAAGATAAATAGCAATGAAAATGGGGAAATAGCCGTGAATATTAATGACAGCGGATTTCTTCTTAACCAAAGGAATCCTGTCATATATGCAATGATAAAGATTTGTTTGGTCACTCCATACAAATTATTAAGAAGAATCATGACTAAAGTACGTTTTCGGTTTCGAGAGATATATATTAACTAATGAAAACTCTAAGGTACTAATCAGTTTGTTGGGGAAAAGGTATATTGCTCAATTCGATTCAACCAAGGTTTGTTGGGGAAAAGGTATATTGCTCAATTCGATTCAACCAAGATGTGAGATTGAGATCTATTACAACCAACAGAACAATAGATGGCGAGTCAATTTTCATTTCCTTGAAGCCACAATTAATTGACCAGATCAAACTTTTAAGAGGAACAGAGATGACTTCTAAAAAAAACATAAGAAAAAATCCCGGATTTGGAACAGATGAAGATTCAAAAAACGATGAGTATCAACAAAGACCCAGCTTCTGGATTGAAGGGTATGGCTGCTCGGCAAATTTTGCTGATTTAGAAATGATGGCTGGACAGCTAAGATTACGAGGATTCAGGTTGGCTAAGAATCCCGAGAACTCGAGTATTAATTTGATAGTAACCTGCTCAGTAAAAAATTCTACCGAACATAAAATGATCAATCGGATTAAGTATTTGACTAATACTAATAAACCTTTGATAATAGCCGGTTGCTTGCCGGCAGCGGATAGGAGTTTAGTAAAATCCGCCAATTCCCAAGCCAGCATTATTGGACCAAATTCGATTGATAAGGTAGTTGAGGTCGCTCATGCAGCAATGGGTGGACAAACCGTGTCAAGATTAGAAAACTCAAACATTGAAAAAATAAATATTCCTAGAGTTAGGATAAGTCCAATAATTAGTATTGTTGAAATCTCAACTGGGTGTCTAAGCGAATGTACCTTTTGCCAAACAAAGCTCGCAAAGGGTCACTTAAGGAGTTTTAGAATTGGTGAAATAGTTAAACAAATAAGAGAGGATTTGGAACATGGGAGTAAAGAATTTTGGCTTACATCAACAGATAATGGGTGTTATGGAATGGACATTGGAACTAACCTAATAAACTTGTTAAGGAGCTGTGAAAAAATAGAACAAGAATTTAAAATAAGACTCGGAATGATGAACCCCATGTATATTAACATGATGATAAACGATCTATCGATGCTATATTCAGAAAGTAACAAGCTATTTAAATTCATCCATATACCCATCCAGAGCGGGAGCGAAAGAATCTTAAGAAAAATGAAAAGAGGACACACAGTTAATACCACCAAAGATCTTGTCATGAGATTGAAAGACAAGATTCCGGAAATCACAATAGCAACAGACATTATTACTGGATTCCCTACCGAAACTGATGAGGATTTTGAACAGACATTAGATTTAATATCATTCATAGATCCAGATATTGTTAATTCATCGAAATTCAGTTCTAGACCCGGAACAGCCGCATCGAAATTAAAGAAAGTCAATGATGACGTAATTTCATCTAGATCACAAAGGCTGCATAAATTAATCAAGGCAATAGCAAAAAGGAGAAATTCCAATTGGATAAATTGGGAAGGGGGGATGCTCATCAACGAAATTGAAAACGGAAAGCTGAAGGGTAGAAATGATTATTACAAATCAATAATTCTAGACCGTGATCCTGATGAATTATTTCCAGAAAGGAAGTCCCAACCTAACCATCATACTAGAATACCTGAAACAAAGATATATCAGAAATACACAGATAAAAAGGAAGAAAATATGGTTTTCAAAACTGGCCCTTATAAGAATAGCACATTGTATTTTGACAATCCATTCATAGGTAAGAGGATCAGGGTTAGAATAGTAGACTATTCAAATCATGTCTTGCACGCAATTCCAGTTTAGTCCACTACCACAAGATACACACAACACTTTTATCTATCGACTAAGGTTTGTTAATGACCATTGAATAATGCTAATACTTTGAATGCATGTATCATCGGTGTTGGGAATGCAGGGATAAAGATAACAAGGGAAGTATTGGGAAAAGTAAACTTAGATTATCTTTTTTTGGAGAATCATTCCCCAACCAACTCAGATGTTGATAATAAAATTGAAATAACAATTCCATCGAGAATTAATCCATCATTAGACCAAATAAGAAAAAAATTATTAGAATCAAGAGATGATATCTTGTTAAAGGTTAACAAATACCAATCTATTATCATTGTTGGAAACTTAGCTTCCAAGTTTGGATCAGCAGTATTGCCAGTCTTATCTCAAATGCTAAAGAATAACATGAAGCGAGAGATTATTTGCTTAACCATACTTCCTTTTGGATTTGAGAAGGAAAAGTTATTTCGTTGTGGAGTATCTCTTTCTTTTTTATGTAAATTCGTTAACAGTGTTATCGTAATTGATAACAATGCAATAGTAAGAAATGGAAATGACGTATCCATTGACCAATGCTACAAGATTACGAATACAGCAATAGTCGATATAATAGTCCAATCAGTGACTAAGAGTTTTCCAGATAAATTTAATTTTGTCATTTCTAATAAATCAACAGAGGGTATAAAGGATGCATTTATAGAAACAATGGCTCAGCTAACACAAAAAATTGATATTAACAGCATTCAAAAATGCTCGCTCTATTTGTATCAACCTACTGAAAAAATTTTAATATTGAAAAATGTAATAGAGACAACCCATAATCTACTTTCAGAAGCTGAACAAGAAGTAAACATACTAGAAGAAGGGAATGAAATTACAAAATGTCATATCTTGGTGAAAACAAATAAAGACATTGTATCAGGATACGATCCGCTGAACCTCTTGATTCCGAAGAAAAATATTCTGGATTTTGAACCTGAGATAGCAATGGATGATATTCGATTGCCTTATTTCAAAGATATTGAATCAGGGTTTCCTTTAGTTAGTAGAAGATCCAGTAATTAATTTTGATACTTAAAAAAGAAATAAGTTCCATAAGTAAGCGATGGTCTGTTATTCTTTATTTCTGATGTTATCGATAATTCTAAATACAAAAAAATTATTTTGATAAAATTCAGGATTAAATTACGTCATTGTAATTTCTTTTCTTCCGCTCCGCTCTCATCAATTGGAACACTTTTGTCTTCCACTTCGACCTTTTCTGACACTTCTGTCTTAGTTTGAGAATCTGATTCGATGACAATATCCTCATATAGAGATACTATTACCTGGTCATCTTCGTCTTTCACAATTCTAACCCTCACCTTTCTTGGGGGATTAGTTTTGCCTCTTTCCCAAATGTATCGATTCAGCTCTTGATCTATCTTTATTTGCGAGCTTTTCATATGTTTTATAGCGAATTCCTTAATCATGTTAACTACCCTATCAGTTCTCTTATGCTTTGGTGTTAACCAGGCTTTACTGAAATTTATTGTATATATTCTTGCGAGTGTATCCTCAACGTTTGACATTTTACATTATCTCCTTTTTATCCTATATTCACATCTGACCTGCGCCATGACCTTCTTTTTGGATTTGTTCTAACATGTCGGTGTGTCCGAATAATAATCCAGGCTGGCACCGGTCTATTTTGCTTTATTTTCTTCAATAGTCTTATTTTTCTAGTAGTACTTTTGCGGGCAGCCATGATATCTTCTTTTACAATACTACCTATTTTTAAGTGTTAACATATAATAAAGACCTGAATAGGAAATCCTAATGCGTTCGTTATGAATTGTTTTACTGGTAAATAGTTGAGATTTAACAAGTATTTACCTACGTGTGGCAAGCAAAGACAAATGTGATGTCGTATTAATTCAAAGAGTTGAATTTAAAACTTAGAATCTATAGGTCAAGAAATTCACTACACCGACATGTTAGAACAAAAATGCTTAATCTAATAAATTGAGAACACTAATGATTAACGATTATTAAAGGACCAAATTTGAATGATAATCGTATTCTCCATAAATATTTCCTATTATAATTCATATCTACTTGGGTCCTGATTCCCGCTGCAAATTTAATCAAAGTTTACAAAGATAGCATTTTTATGAATCCATCAAACTAAAATAACAAATTAATTGCCTAGTAAAATGTTGTTAAGATATATGTATGTCTGTGAAACTTGTTTTAATTTTCTGAAATCAATTTATTCTGTGAAGCAATTAAAAAAAATTCGGGTCATAGGAAAGGACAAAGATTCAGGGTCACAATGCCTCAGTAGTTACCACAAGAAGCTAGTTGATAGTTTCAAATCCTAGATTAAAAAATCTAACCTTGACTCTGTTTTATCACAATAGAGTCGACTGGGTCGCCGATATTTATGTCAAATTTGTTTGTAAAATTAGAGACAACTTCTAATACATACAGTGAATCCGCATCCGGTGTATAGGAAGGACAAGGTAGCAGGAAAACACAGGGCGGAAGATTTTTTTCAATGTGGACGATCTTGCCAGCTGAATCAATCCAAATTATGTCGATTGGGAATTTCATGTCCTTCATCCAAAAAGAGTATTTTTGCGGTGACTCAAAAATGAATAGCATTCCTTCATTTTCATTGAGTGAATCTTTAATTGCTAATCCTTTAGACTGGGAATCTGGGGTCATTGAAAGACTGGCTAATAAATTCGCTCCTCCTACCGACACCAAAGCGGTTTGATTTTGTTCTTGCAGTTGCGCTTGGACACTTTCAAATCCATTATTGACTAATGGGATTAGCAACAATAAGAAAAAAACTAGACATGAAAACCGTGAGGAAATAATTTTCTTCAATTGTATCGATGTACTTACCGTTTGCATAATTTAAACAATACATTTTTTATTATGAGATAGATGATTATTCGTATGGAATGCAATTGCAGATGTATAAATTGCAAAAGTCCCAGTTTAACTAGTAACGATTTTGTAGCTTCTGATGGATATGAAGATTCTCATCATACCTGTAATACTTGCGGGGTACACTTCAACCATCTAGATGGTGAACAATTCAAACTTTGTGATATTTGTGGATATCATCCTTCAATTGAGAAATAAGACCATGGATATTGATCATGATTGGAGTCCCTCTTTGGATAATGTCTTATCGAATTCCTCCTCACTCATCAATTTTCTCTCAATTATTACTTCTTTAATGGTTTTATTGCTTAACATTGCCTCTTTGTAAACCTCAGCTGCCTTTAGATAACCTATTATGGGATTCAATAATGTTACCAACACAGGGCTCTTCTGTACGCTTAATTCAAGTTTTTGTTTGTTCGCCTGTATACCATCAACCATATTCTTGGAAAATATAGGTAGAAAATTAGTAAGCATGTCTGTGGAATCTAAAACTGATCTAACCATCCCTCCAAGCATTACGTTTAATTCAAACTGTCCTGCTTGAGATGCCAGAGTAACTGAAAGATCGTTACCAATCACTATAAAACAAACCATATTCAGGGTCTCAGAAAGAGAAGGATTGACTTTTCCCGGCATTATTGAGGATCCTGCATGAACTGCTGGGATAGTGATTTCTGCGAATCCGGCCGTAGGGCCTGAGGCCATCAACCTAAAATCGTTTGACATTTTTGTCAATTCGATAGCAAGATTTTTTATAGCAGATGAGCAATTCGTTACATCGAGCTTACTTTGTAGAGAATAGAATAAGTTAGGAGACGGCTTCAACGGCAATCCAGAAATAATTGCCAGATTTTCCACCACAAGAGGGAGATATCCTTTTGGAGTATTTGCGCCCGTTCCTACGGCCGTTCCCCCAAGGGCGACATAGTAAAGTTGTTCCAGAGATCTGTGGATAAATTCTCTTGATTTTAATAGTGCATACAGGTACGAGCTAAATTCGTCACCCATGGTGACAGGGATTGCATCCATCAAGTGCGTTCTACCGATTTTTATATCATCTTTAAACTCAACTGACTTTTTTTCTATCGAACGGATCAATTGGTCCAATGATTGTAGTAACTCTTGACAATTCATGATTATGGAAATATGTATGGCGGTAGGAGAGGTATCGTTACTTGACTGAGACATATTCACATGGTCATTTGGACTGATTATTTCGTAAGAACCCTTTGGTTTGCCAAGGATCTCGAGTGCCCGGTTTGCAATTACCTCATTGCAATTCATATTAAAAGCTGTACTGGCTCCTGAATTAAGTGTCTCGATGACAAATTGATCAGACAATTTTCCTGTCAATATTTCGTCACAGCTACTGATTATTGCGCTGGCAATTTGGGACGACAAAACTCCGAGGTCTCGGTTTGTTATAGCAGCTGCTTTCTTGATCATCATGAATGACTTGATAAAGTTCTTATGTGGAGGGATTTTTGTTATTTGATACTGTTCCTTTGCTCTGGTAGTGAATGGACCATAATATGCATTTTCTGGCACTGCTACCTCGCCTAATGAATCCTTATCAATTCTAGTTTTTTGAGACATAGATTTCATTTTTGAGAAGGGTATTTAAAATGTATAATGTAAGACATTCAAATATCAATTAACCATTCTAAATTGGACCATGACTTTGATTTCTGTTGGAATAAAATGAGAAAAAAATCAAGATTCTTTTTTTATATATAAAAATTACATGTTATTATTAATTTAATATAATCTCGATAATCATTTTATAAATACTTGTTTTTATTTTAGCTATTCGGTTAAATAATGAAATAATTATAAGAAGATGTTAAAAAGGAGGGTATTGAGCAAACTTGACAATATCACATAAAGGTATATTTATATCGAGTATTTATATACCCCCAAGGAAACGAATAATGCCCCAAACAAAGCCAATGGTAAGTATAGAAAACGTTGTGGCATCTGCAACGGTCAATCAAACTATAAATTTAAATTTGATAACACAGATATTTCCCGATGTAGAATATCATCCAGATCAATTTCCAGGGTTAGTATTTAGACTAAAAGCTCCAAAAACTGCTACCTTAATTTTTAGTTCAGGCAAGATGGTATGTACCGGAGCAAAATCAGAAGAACAAGCTATCAAGGCAGTTAGAAGTGTGGTTCAAAAGTTACGAAAGGGTGGAATTCCTGTAGAAAACGATCCAATCATCGAGATTCAGAACATTGTTGCCTCAGCAAGCTTAGGAGGCAAGATTCATTTAGAATTAGCAGCTAGAATATTGCCGAGAAGTATGTACGAGCCCGAACAATTTCCAGGATTAATTCATAGGATGTTAGATCCAAAAACGGTAATTTTATTGTTTGCCAGTGGTAAGCTTGTTTGCACCGGTGCAAAAAAAGAAACCGAAGTATATAGGGCAGTCACCAATTTGCACACTCTTTTGGAAGAAAAGAATTTAATGATATACGAAAGCTAAAAATCTATTATCTCTTCTCTTATTGCATCGTATTCGTTCTTATCAATCCTAGCGTTGTCATTCAAGATTTTGATAATCCGGAGTATCGGAATTGCACTTCTTATCCCCAGTGCGAAGTGATCAAACAAATCTCGAGACCTTTGCTGTCTATCGACAAGCACTACTACTCCACTTATAACTGAATGATTGGTCAACGATTCTATTCCAGATAAAATTGAATGTCCAGTTGTAATTACATCGTCAACAAATAATATTTTTGAATTTGGTTCTAATGCTCCCTCTATTTTTTTCTGCGTACCATAGCTCTTAAGGTCCTTCCTGATGTAAATATGAGGTTTAAAGAGTTCGTACGAAAGAGCTGAACCAAAAATGGTCCCTGAAGTTGGTACAGAGCATATATAATCAAAACTTTCAAAGCCAATTTGAGATTGAATAAGGTTTTTCAGCAAGGATATGGTCTTTCTGAAATACAATGGATAACTTTGCAGAATTCGCAAATCCAAATAGAAACGGCTCTTCCTGCCACTCGATAGTGTAAAATTTCCACTCTTGATAGCATTTCTATCGAATAAAAAGAGTATGAGATCTTCTTCCAACTGCAATCTATCTTTTTCGTTCAACTTCTCCTAATTAGAGGATCTTTGATTTTATATGTTACTCATTCTTACATAATCTAGTATGCCGGAAATATGGTTAGGCTATGGCGACTCGGAGATCATTTTGGATATCAAATATGAAAATATTTCCCACATACCGAGACCCTTTATGAATAAGTTAGATTTGGAGAAATTAGAAATTGAAATACAAAACAAACTAGTAATTCAAGAATCAACTCTGATCCTGATTACAAGCCCATTTTTCTTTATTTTACCAATATTAACTTTTATCCAAAACATGTCCAAAGAATTGAACATCAAAAATATCGAATACTGTATACTTTCAAAATTCATTCCTCAGAGAATGAGACAACATCTTAATGAAAATGGTATTAGCCTCAGTAGGCTAGCTAGCGAAGAAGTATTGGAGAAGGTAAACAAATTTAGCAACACCATCTTAATAGATAGGATCGAATATGATCCGGTATTTGGTTTTACTGGGTCCCCGGTCAGACTACTGAGGGAATGTTATCCAGATGAAATGAACCAAGTGTACGCATTCATATTTGATTCATTACCTCAGCCTGGTCGGTATAGTGATCCTCTGAAGTTGGCAATTGAGGTTACATCTAAAATTAGTTCTCAGTCGATACATTTAATTTCTAATAACGATGGAATAGACTCGATTTTCATCGGAGACATTTCATATTCTTTTAACGAAGCCATTCAAAGATTTAAGTCAATAACACAACCAACCGCTGAATCCTCAAAATCCGCTTTCATTTCAGGTAACACTAACTATTCCTGCCAAATGACGCTTGGAAATAGTCTAAACCTCTTATGGAATAATTACCACTCAGTGAGCGACAATGGAATAATCATATTATTATCGGAAAATCGGGGTGGAGTAGGTAATGGTACGTTGCTTAAACTTGTTGAAAACAGATTGGATTTAGATGGGCTGAATAAATATCAATATTCAAAAGATGCGGAGCACATTAATTTTCTAAAAATGTTAAGAGAAAAATATCAGATCTTTTTAGTTTCAAGTCTTCCCCGAATTTATTCCGACAAATTGGGATTGAAATCTCTGCAAAGGATAAAGGATGGGTTAGAGATGGTAATCGAGAAGAATGGTAAATATTCAAAATCCATCATAATTCCAAATTCCGAAATCACACTGGTTAGTGTTTGAATAATAAAACAATACTTGAATAGAGAATATTTGTATTTTAAGCATCATATTGTTGTCAAGGATAAACCCATAAGGTACAAGATCTCTAAAGATTAGAAAGACTAGACTTGATTTCTCGCAGATTCGCTTCTGTCTTAAATCCTGTTGGTGAAAAAATAGTCGAGCTGGCGTCATATCCATCCGTAATCAACTTATCAACAATTTTGGTAAGTGGATGGGTACTATTCTTCATTAATTTCCCAAACTCGTCACTGTTGTAATGATACGGAATATGATCCAATTCTTTGGAGGCAATCTCGAAAAACCGCTTGTGAGGATTCATATCTTGTTTGCTAAGATTTGCTCCTTTTGCCATTCTTGTTTCAGATTCAAGTATTTCAGCCAGTATTTTGAAAAGCACGGTTTTATCGAATAACCGAGATACCCATAATGGACCACCCATCCTCATTTTTTTCTGACACAACGGACAATTCATTTCAGAAGGAACTTTTTTCATCAATTCTCGATACCCACATTCGAAACAATGAAGAATATAGCCTAATTTGTCAGATATTTTATTCGCCAAATAATTGCTTTTTGATACTTTACAATAAATTCGAATATAATTTCTGTATGAATGTGCAAATATTGGATTAATGTACAGATCAAGCCTGGAAGCAACTAAAGATGTACAAGATAGTAACAACCTGGTACCTATTTCCAGAGAATACCTAGTTCTCAAAGGTATTCCATAATACTTCCTATAACAGACTCGTGGATAAACACCCTGCAGTACTGCGGTGTCGGTTGCAGTAATAGAGATCATACCGTCATTTTCAACCGCGCGCAAGATACAATCCAAAAAGGGTGCAGGCGTTCCGAAAGGATCCAAATCAATTACCGTTGCACGGTTATCAAAATTAAAACTAGAAGACAGGAAACTACAGATCTCAGATGTATAAAAATTTGACTTGTGATAAATATTGTTGATTATGGCATTAACCTTTGCAGTTTGAGTTGATAACATATTAAAATCATTGAAAACCACTTTCTGTATCTGAGGGATTTCTTTTGCCACTCTTACTCCTCTTGCTCCCAACCCACACATGGAATCAACAAAGGAAATATTCTTCCTTGATTGATCAATGGAATTTCGGTATATCAAAATAGAAATATCTCTATTATATTTTGCAGCTGGATTAAAGAAAGCAGGAAATTTAGGAGGCTCCTTTTGATTTATGGCTTGCGATGGAACCAAAAGTGTGACTTCCCCTTCTTTGATCTTTGACCATTCATATTCAGTGTTCTTTCTTTCCAAAACATAAAGGGAGGTTTATCCCATATTTATTTAATCTCAATCTTAGATTATGTGAGTAAAATTACGCTACGCTGCCGTTTCCGAGTCTATAAGAAGGTCTGCACTATTCTATTGAATGGTTATTCTTCTCGAATTAAACTTTATTTTTCGTGGACTTGAATTTCTATATGCATTTTCTCATGAAATTAAAAAGTTTTGCCTCAAAGATGACTAAATTTTTAAGATCTGAAATAGATTATCTAAGTATATGATTTACCTTCCCTAGTCGAACATTTTTTAATTGAACAGCAAATGTATATTTTTACAGTCTTGGAATTTTGAGTTGATAATTCAAAGTAAATCCCAATAATATTCAATAATAGATATATTCTAGCTAATACGGTAGAGTACATCTGCTAAGTGAATTCTAGTTCAAGTGGATGTAATGTGTAGCTCTAGGGTTAATGCGAAATAAGCAAATTTTTCACTACAAAGAGTGATATCGTAGGTTGTAACATTGATCTTCCAGAAACAAATTGATCACATAGTGTAAACGCAATTCATTCTACCGATCTACAGGTTCGATTAACAAATCATTGAGAATTTGCTCAATTTAATTCCTTCTTGTTAATTAACCAAATTAATGATTTGTTATTTGTACCAAATTCTAATAACTGGTCATATAACTCGATATCCGAGTAACCCTGTTTCTATATCTATTCTTCAGACTATCTACGATGTTCCAACATATTATACCTTAAATAGGTTCATGGGTTTCTTTTTTTCTGCAAATTGTCAAAACTACAGGTTCATAATATAGTTCAATAGAGTAGACTTCAAACAGGGATATTAGAATATGAAGTAATTGAATAAACTAAGAATTCAAAAAGCCAATAACCAATTTAATAACAGGTTCTGTCTTAACACGGTGATTTAGCTCATTCGTGCTAGTAATCAAAGGTATTTCATTAATATAGGATTAAGGAACTCAACTAGACTATATAAAAATGCTGTTAGGCGGAATTGACGAAGCGGGGAGAGGTTCTGTGATTGGTCCGCTAGTAATCGCAGGCATCTCATTCGACCCAACAGGAATAGAAAGTATTAGAAATGAGGGCATAACAGATTCTAAAAAACTTACTGTCCAAAAAAGGGAGACTTTGTATTCTAAAATTTTACAAACAGCTGTTTCTGTTTTCGTATGCAGGATTAATCCGGTAATGATTGACAAATACGTCAGCCAAAAAAAATTGAATGTCCTAGAATCAAAATTTATGACCATCATCGCAGACAATATTAACGCAGACAAAATTATTATTGACGCATGTGATGTAAAGCCCGATCGATTCAAACAGTCAATACTAAAAAACTTGACAAACAAGTCAGTCAAGATATACTGTTTTCACAAAGCTGACACAGACAATTTGATAGTTTCTGCAGCATCTATAATTGCCAAGGTAACTAGGGATAGAGAGATTAAGAAAATAGAGGAGGTCTTATGTAAGAAAATAGGCTCAGGATACCCCTCTGATCCATCAACAAAATTATTTCTGAGAAATCATCTTTTTGATAGCGAAAATAAAGAATACATTAGATTCTCGTGGAGTCCCGTCAAGAACCTAATAAACGAGTGCGTTCAAACAAAGCTTTTCTAACAAGAACTTTGACCTATCAACCAACCTAACATAGATATTTGGCATGAATTAATGAATGATCTTTATCAAAGGGTTCTAGATTAATAATCTGTAAAATTTGGAATTGATTATTCTCAAGTTTTTTTGCTTCGTTTTGAGTTACCAACTTAGGATCTGTCAACACGTCAATGCTTCTCGTCTTGATGACTATTATCAAATCACCTCCTGGTTTTAGGTAACATTTGCAATTATTGATCGCGATATCCGTTTGATCGGGTTGTGCTATGTCTGAGTACACTACATTCACCATTCCATAGTACGAATAATAATGTAAAAATCTTCTTGCATCCATTAAAATAGGAATGATGTTTTTTCTTCTTGATGCGACATTTTCCAATAATTCCCTAGCGACGCGAACAGACGGTTCTACTGCAAATACTATTCCTTTATTTCCCACTATGTCTGAAACATGACTCACGGTTGTTCCGGTTGACGCTCCCAAATAGAGCACTGAAGAAGATTCCTTGATTGGATTTTCCTTAAGATTCTTAAATAGTGCTCCAGCTAATTTACTTCTATAAGGTTCCCAAATTCTATATTCAAGATCGTCAATTTTTATTATTTTTTCGCCATAAACACTTTTACCTGCGTCTAGATTTTGGGTTGCCAGATATTTCTCCTTTGCGTGGTCTACCAAAATAACAAAAGCCCCATTATCGTATGATTTATACAAAGATAATTGATTCATCTAACACACCTTCTACTGAAAACACAATCCATTACTTTTTATTTGATTTATGGAATTTTTTTTTGAATTTATTCTTCTTAAATTTAAAATCTCTATCCCTATCTCCATCTCTATCTCTATCTCTCCCGTATTTCTTTCCTTTATTTCTAGTATATGAATCTCTATCGCCACGTTTGAAATTTTGCTGTTGTTGTCTCTGTTGGATTTCGGAAGGCTCCTTATACTTTTCTTGAATTTCTGATATCCTATCATTTAACTTACTTGCCAACGTATTGCTGGATTCTGGATTACGACTATATAGATCAACTCTGGCAGCGATTGCAGCTTTTGAAGAAATGGCCCTAGCCAACTTGCCTCTCTGCCACTTTGGCGCTGAATGTATTACAGGATGCTGAAAAAGCAAGCCGTGCTTTGGTGGATTAGCGCCAGTTTTTAAGGTTCTAAATAAGGCCTTCTCAGCACCAAGAATCTGGATCGTACTGGATGACAATGAAGCTAGTCTTTTTAAGCTCCCTGCTTTGGCTATCAATCGTGCTCCGACTGTTGCAGTTAGTAATTCCTTCAGATTAGGTGATATCATTTCCATTGACAGGTCAATATGGTCCTCCAAGGTCTTTCTAATTAGTGCCAATGAAATGACTTGATTGGCTAAACTTTGCAATATTAATAAATTTTCTTCTGTAATTTTTCCTCCCTTACTTCTACTGGCGGTCATTAGTATAATTTCAATTTTGTTTTCCGGGATGTCCAAAGTTTTTAAGAATTCTCCTGTTAACTCTTCCCGCTTTCCAACCTTGGATACAATATTTGCATATGTGGTAATATTTTGAAGTAGATTATCTAATTCAGGAAAGTGAAGCCCATACCATTCTCGCATACGAGTTCCAACCGTATTTAGTATCTTATCTATCTCATCTAATGCATTAATTGATTGACTGATATGCAAATCCAACTGCTCTGATGCTTCCTGAACTCTTATGGAAGACCATTTGAGAGCGAACTCTCTTAAATCATCCGATATGATACCCACTAGGCCTGGATGGTCTTGTGGATTAGAACCGTACATCGGTGAGTAAAACTTAATTTTGTCGATTTGAAATTGTTTTTCATCGACGTCAGAAATCATTTCAGCATTAATCATATTATTTTTCAAATAATCTATTAATTCCGGATAATTTGTTTGCAATAATTCAGGTTTAACTTTAAAAAATTCCAAGCTTTCCGAAATTTCTTCAAAGTCCCTATTCTTAATTTTAAGATGGGATTTTATAGGGTCAGGAAATTTCTTAAAGGATTGGGTTTGATTCTTTTCATCTACAATAGCAATGCCTAACTCAAGAATCAAAAATTTGTATACATTGTCAGTCATAAATCTAAATTCAAGATAACTTAAAAGATAAAGAATAATAACTTTGTTATTTCTTGATTGAATGCATAATTAGCACGATGAAACGAATTTGAAAAAAGAATGGAAAATATTAGTGCTTCTTGATGCGAATGTAGTTGTTGATGTTAATGCTCCTTAAATCCATGCAATGTATAATTAGCTAACCTGTATGAAATCTATCCAAACGGGAGAGGAATATTAATTCCCTGCTCGCTTAGCTGCTTTTGTACATCATCGAATATTTTATCCGCAAGATCCTCTTCGTTGTTTGGTACATCCCGATTATCAGTATCGGATGTAGGTGGAGTTGTTTCGTCAGCGACGGCAGGCGACCCCTCAAAAGTTGTACTTGTCTTTTTAATCTTGTAACCATCAGCAGAAGCCGTTACGGATACGTCAATGGTTGCGGCAGAATCTATGACACTAGATGGTATATTCACACTATATTTCCCAAGCGAGTCTGTAGTGCCCGAGAATGAATCATCGTTAATTGTACCGGTAAGTGCACTATTTGCCAAAGGATCATTGGTAGTAGCGTCATTTAGCCCTATGACAATTTTTTGGTTTGTACCCTGTCCAGTTTTGTCAATACTGACATCCATGGATTTGAGTTCTAATGGCTTTGAAGTATTAGTAACAATATTTACTTTGGCAAATTTCACTGAAGATAGTGGAGAATAGCATTGCAATTTTGCAGTTAATGATTGTGATCCATTTTCGAGGTTATTTAATCCCGGTTCAAGAACCATACTCCAACTTCGATAATCATCCGTCCCGTTAATGCCTCCAGGTTTCGTTTTCTTAAAATTAGACTGGTTAGCACTAGTTGGCGCTATCACGCCTGCGGTATTACCATCAGCTAAAAGTACCTCACAATCATAATTATTTGGATATTCCGAACTGCCGTTAATATTTATGGGCTTATCAATATCAACTGTTTCACCATTAGAAGGAGATTCTATTGCGATCCCGGTAACTGGAAGTGTTAAATCTTCTTTAGCCGAGTTGATAGTAGTCGTACTTAGATTATTCTCAGATGTACCTGGAATATTTTCGTCAGTTATAGCCAAATTTGTGGAGGATGCAGGAAATGTCCCATTAAATTTTAATCCCGTTACATTAATACTATAATGGGCCATAGCGGTACCCCCCTCACATGCTAATTTTGAAGTGATTTTATTTGAGCCTTCATGTAGGTTTGCGTAGTTGGAATTGAATTTATAGTTCCATTTGGAAAAGTCGTTTGCACCAAGGGGACCAGTCCCATTTACATTTTGATAAGGAAAAATGCTATTAGTCACTATCGAAACATCGCAATTAGTCAAATTACCATTGTTTGAAACTGAAAAACCTTCAACGGAAAGCCTTTTTCCTGTGGTATCAAAATAATCGGTACCGTTGAGAAAAACCTGGTCACCATTTGTGGGATTTGTAATTCTGACTCCATAAGGGTTCTTAACCAAAGGAGGAGCAGATGAAGGAGCAGTAATAGAGGTGGAATCTGAGTTTTGATTATTGTTTTGAGGGAGAATTTGTGCACTTGCTGCGGATAGGAGTCCACCAAGAAATATAAAGGTAGAAAAAATAAACACGAAGGAAATTTGATAAATCAAGCTAAAAATAATGCTTTACAAAAATATTAAAAGTTTGTTATTTAATCAACAAGTTCAAAATAGCATAAAAATTTAGGTAATTTTTTTACTATAAGATCATATAGTTACGATTCTAAATAAACGAAAATTTAATTTTTTATCTTAGTAAGTTCTAAAATCTTGTATGGATTTTGGGTTTCTCGGTGGTAAAAAAAATAAAGATCTGGACCGAAAAAAAAGCAAAAAGAAAATCATAGCAATCACCCAGAATGTTATTAACGGGTTGATTTCTTACGCTAAAATGCATCATCCCTATGAGGGCATACTAATCTTAGAAGGTGAACGAAAAAAAGCAGAGATATTTATAAACAATTTGGTTATCCCGCCTTTTTCTGTCCATGGCCCATTCTATTCCGGGTTTCCAATAAACGAATTGCCACTTGACTTAAAATATCTGGGTACAGCTCATTCCCATCCCAGTGGTTCGAGTCAACCTTCACTTGAGGATTTAAATCATTTCTACGGTTTAATCTCAATCATTATTTGTCATCCTTATAATGAAGAGGATATCCATGCATACGATAGTCAGGGCGGGGAAGTACCACTTGAAAGAAGAATCTAGAAAAGAAATTATTGTTTTTTGCTCAACTTAGTCCTATACTCCAATGATCTTCCGATTAGAATGAAAGCCATGCTAGTAATAGCAATCATTAGTCCAGGAGGTAATATCCACCACCAATATCCTAAAATTTCAGCGGATGAGAAGTGAGCATCCTGCAACATTTGACCCCATGTGGGAAAAGATGGATCTCCAAATCCTAAAAAACTCAAGGCCGATTCAGCCAAAATTGCTGCTGGCACCGAAAGCGCAAAATTGGCAAGGGTAAAGGGGATTAACTGAGGTACAATATGCCTCAACACGACTTTAAAGTCAGATTCACCCATCAATTTAGAAGCTTCAACATAAGGATAATTCTTAATTTGAACACTAAATGTGCGGTTTATCAAGGCCAATCCTGGCCAGCCAAACAATACAAATAGTCCAATCAAAAATAATAGGCTCCTCCCAAAATTAAGTGATAATATTATAAATAATACCATCGTTGGAATCGAAAGAAAAATATCAATCACTATAACCATAAGCGTTCCTGTTTTCCCACCCCTATAACCAGCAATCAATCCATAGAAAAGACCAATTGTTGTCGCAGTTGAAGCAACCGCGACTCCTATAAGGAGTGCTACTGGAGTCCCAATCATAATTCCGAAGGTTATGTCCCGTCTAAATTCATCTGTTCCTAATAATCCAAACACTTTGCCTTCTATTATTAGATTTATTTCTCTTAGAATGGCGTCATCATCAAAAGAGTAAGTAGTGAATATAAATTGATATGTTCCTTTGAGGGGCATATTTGAATTAGTCTCAGAAAAGACAATTTTTTCAGCAGGCAAATCACTTAAGGAAAAGTTAAACAAATATGAATATTCCATTAGGGAATCAATTACTTCTTTAGATGAAGAAAAAACTCTTTGAGATACTTCGTGCTGTTGTGAGCTTACATTAGATAATTGAGTCCCAACATTATTTTGAACGCCAGGTACGGAGTCTAATGAATTGGAATATATAACAAATGCCAATCCATCGGGCCGTTTAACCGAAATTTCTACTGCTGGGGGAATTTCACCAAATTCTAATGAAAATGGGATACTAAAACCAGAGGGAAATTGCCCAGATATGAATTCGTAGGAAAAGGTAAGGTTATCCATTTTAAAGTCGGTTTCTGTATAAGTTGAAATTACAGCCTCGTCTTTGGAATATATCTTATGTTCGGGTAATTGCTGCTGAAACGGCATCAAGAAATAATTAACCCAAGCAGGGGCAGCATTTTTGGGGTAATTAATCCAATAAAAGGGATTATTCCATTCTGCTCGTTCCTTTGCTGGAATATATAAAACAGTATAGATAGTGATCCCGATCAGGAACAAAAGCAAAGCAATGCCCAGGACTCCGCCCTTGTATTTCTTTAAACGAAATTTCATTTTATTCGCCAAAATAATTAAACCACATCCTCTAGCTCATTCGTCTCCAGTTCTAATTCGGGGATCCAAAAATGATAGTGTAAGGTCCAGTACCAATCTTGTCAATAAATAAAGCAGGGTAAAGAAGTATACTAGACCTATGATTAAAGGAGAATCATTTTGAATAATAGCATTGTAAAACAGGTTTCCCATACCTGGCCAATCAAATATTTCTTCTATCAATATAGACCCTCCTAAAGTTGCTGTAAGTCCTAATCCCAGCATTGTAGTCAATTGAGGCCCAGCATTCTTCAATGCGTGCTTGAGCAATATCTTTCTAGAAGGCAAACCAATAATTCCCAAGGTTTTTATATAATCTTCATCGATTATTCTCAAAATTATATATTTAACGTAATAAACAGATGATGCAAAACCTATGATAACCATGGTAATAAAAGGCAAAGTCATATGATATAATAAATCAATGATGTATCCTGGAGTACCTGGAGAAATTAGAGGTGTAGATCTTGCAGGAAAAATTTGCAGCAAATATGAAAATAAGACAATCATTATCATTGAAAACCACCACGGAGGTATACTCTGACTAGCAGAGGCAAGACCGGCTATCAATTTATCGGAAATTTTTCCTTCCCTCTTTGCTAAATAAGATCCTAATACTATCCCTATGACTACTACAGTTATCGATGAGGAAGTAAACAACAGAATAGTATTTGGTAATTTTTCAATTATTAATTCATTTATGCTGCTTGAACCATCATTGGTAGTAAAAAATCTAGAATTACCCAAGTTCAATGTAATTATTTGAAGAAGACTATTGCTGATTTTTTTTGGAGAATACCAGGGCTCGTCCAACCCCAGACTTTTAATCTGGATGCTAATTTGTTTATCGATAATTGACTGCCTTTCCTGTGGGTCTTGTAGCTGGTTTAATCTTTGATTTTCAGATATGGAGTCGGAGAGAGAATTAGTTACCTGCATTCGTATATTATCTACCATTATTTTGTCAATTGTAGAGCCTAGCAGGAATATTGTAACTAAAAGTGTGATAATTAAGACTAAAATTGAAATTGAAATTTTTTTTAACAGGTAAATGATGATGGTCATCAAGACAAATTCGTCTATATCGTTTTATTGAACCATACTCAAGGTCGGGCGATCAAGGTTTTTTCTTGAATGAGTGGTTTTGGCGACTCCGCAGAGGTAATGATTAGTTTTATTTTTGCTGGTCCGGGTGTAAGTTCCTGTGTCTGACTTGCATTCAAAGATATGGTAACAATTCCAGAATCTTTCAATTGAGTTTCAAGTTGACCTTTACTACTAGATTGATTAATAAAGTTATTATTAATCACCGAAGAGCCTTCGACTACGATCTCATTATTTCTGTCAGAAATGAAATAATCAATGTTACCCCCAAGACTATTTGAGCGATTAGATAGATTTTTTAAATTTAACTGCAAATTAAAATCATAAGGATCCCCTATTTTTAGGAATTTTGGAATATTAATACTGTCAATACCTAGTTCAGGAGGGTTTTCGAAGTCAGAATATATTCCTGTTCTGAACGGGTATATGTTATCTCTAAAGGCTTGTAATACTACAACCCCTCCTGTGGGATTGAAAGTTTCCAAGTAATAGGGTCCATTTCCAATGACTGCATTGTGATGAATAGTTATCCAATCTATTGATGACTTGTAGCGTTCGAGTGCATATTCCAAACTTACCATACCTTTCAAAGGATTGGGAATATATTTTTCCTTAGACATCTCAATCAATTCTTGTTTTATCATTTCAGATTGCACCGGAAGATTCAAAGATAACTGATCTATATTTTTAATATTAGCCTCAGATTTTGAATAAGCTAATTTATTATCAGCAACCAATCGTTCTGTAGCGGCAGTAATTTCCCATGGTTCAGAAGGCCATAAAGTCCCGTAAGAGGGAACTAAATTTTTGTCATAATGCCAAAGATCAACATAGGTATCAAAAGTACTGTTGTCATAAAACTTTATTCCCTTAATAAGCGATAAGGTTGGAAAAATTAAACTTGAATACTCGGCATCGAAGGTCTCATCATTGTTTTTGGTATCAGTTGACCATTCGAATGGAAAATAATAAGGGTACAAGAGATCGTACTTATCCATAAGCTCCCCATTATGCCATTTTGAAAATAAAGGTTGCATGGTAACTTTGGTTAGTGCAGAATTACTTTGATTTTTGTTTTCATCCCAACTTTGTTTGTACGGGTTCCAAGTAATGGCATCACTTGGAACAATGACGGTATCAGTAGGTCCTTTTGAGAACAGATTGGTCCATTTGTTCCTAGAGGGCTCAGGGTCGCCAGAATATGGATTAGATATCGTCGGAGTATCAGTGACAAGTGAATAAATAATCCTGCAATAAAAATCAGTACAACCTTTAACATTGTTCCAGGCTCCTTGATAAACTTCCTTCATCCCGATATTGAGCGTAGAATTGTCAGTATCGTGTTTTATAGCGTTTATCAATGACAGCTTATTAGCGATCCCAGCAGAATAGTCATTAATTAGGCCACTAATTTTTGATGAAGATATATATGGATCGAAGGATCTTGCAAAAAAGAGACGTACTGCTTCTTGTAACCCTACCGACTCCGCTTGTTGCAACAGACTATTTCGTTCTGTTTCAGAAGTAAAATTGTTAAAAACTAGATTCTGTGTCAGATCATCAATTGTTGAATTAGAATATTGCCAAAAGCCTGGATTCTGAGACCCGGGCATATTTCCAAACCAAGGAGCATACATCTGACTAACAGTTGTTGGATTATACCTTGAGAACGAACTGGAGATGTATGATTCTGTGTATATATTCCATTCCAAATCTGCAGGGTTTGATCCATAAACAACCCTGTTGGCTTTTGTCAAGTCGCCATATTCTTTAATTACCATAAATCCAACCTTTTCAATTTCAGATGCAACAAAATCACCAAATGATTTTCTTATCAGATCGTCATTTCTAATCAATACCTTGACCTGCACTGGTTTTCCGTTTAGAACATACTTGCCTGTTTGGTCTACAACCGCTCCCGCCTTTGTCATAGAGTCCTTGATACTTTTCGTAGCAAAGTTAGCGTCATAACGGATTTTCAATGGGTCGACTACGGGCAAAACATTAGGATATTCTGGAGAGGTGGGTCCATATGGTTCTACAATAGGATTACTGAACCCTTTTAAAATATTATTTACAATAAAGTTTCTATCAATCAAGAAATTCATTGCGAATCGAATTTCTTTGATCGAGAAGGGGTTGAATGTTTGGTTCCCATTGTAAGGATTTAATAACAAACCATAAGAAAGGCCCTCTTTCTCAAACACTTCTAGGTTTGGGTTTTTTTTAGCTGATTCAACAAGTTGTAGAGGAATTTGAAAAAAGTAACTGTCAAGGTGACCATTACTCACTTCCTGGTAAGCGACATTTTCGTTAGAAAACCGTATGAATTTAACCTCGTCAGCGTATCCGCCTGTCTGATTCATCTGAGAAAAGGCATAATTATTGTAAGTGAAAAGAGCAATAATAAAAAGTGCAGTCAAAAAAGTCAGCAAATGCAAGATATTCCTCATGAATAAAGTATTGATGGAATAATGCATTATAAATTCATTATTTTAGTATCTGTCATTTCATCTTGAAAAAACTATAGTATATAAAGAATCGCTTATTATTTTGATCCATGAGCAATAAAAGTGCAAAAAGAACTCATGCCTACAGTTCAAAAAGAAGCGAGAGCAAAAAATACGCTAAAGTAGAGAGGAGAAAAAGAACTAAAGCAAAGTACTAACTTATTTGTTTTGATAATTTCCGATATATTTATATGGAAGGAAAGATATAAATACATGTGAAATTGCTTTATAAGTTTTATGGTGATGAATATTGGTAAAAGATATTTCTATGTTTGGTGACCGCTGTCCACGATGTGGCAAGGGTCCAATGGTTACAGATAATTCAACGGGGGAAATGTTTTGCGGCAATTGCGGCTTTGTAGTTACGGAAAGGATAGAGGAAACCGGACCAGAATGGAGAGCATTTTCAAAAGAAGAACATGAGGATAGAAGCAGAGCAGGTGTTCCCACCTCTTTGGCTATGCATGATATGGGCTTAGCTACGATTATTGGACCAGTGGATAAGGATGCATCTGGTAAACCGCTCTCGGCATCTATGAAGAGTACCATTGAAAGATTAAGAACATGGGATAGCAGGAGTCAAGTACATGAACCTGTTGACAGGAATTTCAGGCAAGCATTCAGTGAATTGGATAGATTAAAAGACAAATTAGCAGTGGGTGATGCAGTGATTGAAAAAGCTGCTTATGTCTATAGAAAGGCTCTAGAAAAGGGTTTGGTGAGAGGGAGATCTATCTCAGCACTAGTTGCAGCTGCCCTTTATGCTGCATGCAGGGATACAGAAACACCTAGAACGTTAAAAGATGTTGCCAATGCCAGTAATATAAAAAAGAAGGACGTTGCAAGGTGTTATAGGTTACTGATAAGAGAATTGGATCTTAAAATGCCAGTGGTTGATCCGGTAAAATGTGTTGCAAGGATTGCAAGCAAGGCCGGCCTTACAGAAAAAACCAAGAGGAAAGCTTTAGAAATTCTGAAGAAGGCAGAAGAAGGCAAGATATCAGCGGGCAAGGATCCGATGGGTTTAGCAGCTGCAGCACTGTATGTAGCTTGCGTAATGAATGGTGAAAATAAAACTCAAAAAGATGTGGCAGAAGCGGCCGGTGTTACTGAAGTTACTATAAGAAATAGGTATAAAGGACTCAAAACTCACTTGAAATTGTAAAATAAGTCACATTTTTATTTTTTTCAAATATTTTTTAATAAATTGTTCAAAAAATCTACATAAAAATATGACTCCCATCGATATGAAAACCACTGACACTATAGCCAAGAATATATTGTCGGATTCAGTGTTCCAAGGACTTTGAAACAAAACGAATCCAAAAATACTGTACGCAAAAAATACATAATTAGAAATCCAATGGAATGTTATAGCTGAAGAAAGACTGTACCTGTAATAAAGCCATGCTATTATAATGCCCCCTAACCCAGCTTGAGTTATTTTTCCAATTTCATAGCCACCTCCGAACAATACATGAGATAATCCAAAAATCAGTGAATTTAATGCAATAATTATTGCTATTGCTATAGAAGTGTATTTTCCTTTCTTATATGAGATATTCTTGTATGGATGATAAAGTGTTGAAAGGAATAAACCTTTACCAAATGGGATTAATAATAAGAATAAAGGTAGTCCTAAAAGAAGAACCCTAAAGAATATTTCTTCATTAAGAGGGGCTGCGGACAAATAAAAAAAAGACAGTAACGGGTTAGCCGTCAATGGATTCCCCAACTTTACTCCAAATAGCTGTTGTATGACATCAATCAATATTGAGAGTACAAAATAGCCTGAAAACCAAGAAATAGTTATAGTAAGATAATTATCTCGCTGGATTTTTATTCTTTCAAGTCCAAACATTTGAAACGACTTTTTCACGGACGATAAGTGAAGGATTGAAATAGGTTTTAAAAAACAAAACAGATAGCATGCTAAGTAAACGATCCAAAAAAACATGAAGGAAATTCCCAAGTTGAAACTTATTGAATCATGTCCAAAAATGACAAATATCAAAAAATCTAGAGGAACATCGCTATACCAATGAACATCACCACCAATGTTAGTAAAAAAAACTAAAAAGACACCTATAAGAAAAGAAAAAGCCGTTACCAAGATAACGATAACGAGTAGTATATTATTTATATAAGTTAAAACTTTATTTACAGATAATTTATTTAACAATATTCTTTTCTTAAATTTATAAATCTACATTACTTCTATAGAAGCTTCGTTAAAACCCTTTACTACTAAATAATTTTTGACAATATCCCTATGATCACCCTGTAAAAGGATAAAACCATCTTTTGCTGTACCGCCACATGCCAACCTGCTTTTCAGCTCCTTAACAATTGTGTGAATGTCATTAATTTTTGGATCCAATCCCTCAATCATTGTAGTTGTTTTAGAAAATCGTCTGGTTTCCAATCTTACGACAATTCTGGTATCTTCTTTATCTAACTCTCCGCATGCACATAAATCATCAGGTAGGCCACATTTTTTGCATATTACAGCCATCTATTATTGGTTCATATACCTATTTCCTCTTATTAAGCCTTCCTTAGCCATTAATATCTTAGACAGATAATGATCATAACGTAGCCTATCGCCCTGAAATAGTAGAGGAATTAATAAGTATCACAATATTTCGAATTTAATATTAGAATTTCGTGAATACCTCATTATCTCAGAAAGTGTAAAAAAAGAATCAATTTTGACAAGATTTTTTCTTAATTGATTTCCAAAAATTATTGTAAACCTACCAGCAATTCTGAAAACCTGAGTTTTAACGGGTATCTAGTTTGAGAGAATTGGTGCACATATGATTGTGGAAGAATTATATAAAAAAGGACATAAATAGTGATATGTCTCCTGCCATATCCTCACTCAAATTTCCCTTTGTTCTAAAACCAGATCAAGTGACGGCAGTGGATTCATGGATTAAGAACGGCTACCGTGGATCCATCATCTATTCAACCGGTACTGGTAAGACTGAAATAGCATACGAGGCTGCTAGAAGAGCATGTTTAGAAGTCATGAGGAAGTCGCAAGTCAACAAAGATTTATCAAATTCTTTTAACATTTTGTTTCTAGTTCCTAGGATCGTCCTTATCGAACAAAATGTTAACAGACTCTTAAGGTATAATATTTCAAGCGAATATGTGGGTACATATTATGGAGAGAGAAAGGAACAAAAAGAAATTACAATTTCTACATATCAAAGTGCAATAAATAATTATCCTTTGATTGAAAAAGCAAAACTGGTCATTCTTGATGAAGTTCATTTATTAAGTAACACAGCCTTTTCTTTCAAGAAACTATTTAGAATAATTACGGCTGATCCGAAAAGAAAGATTTTAGGGCTAACCGCTACCATTAATGAGTTAGACCCAAAGTACAAGGAAATTATTGAAATAATTCCACCTGTAAAGAAATACCTTATCAAAGAAGCCGTAGATGACGGTAGGCTAGCAAAACCCGAAATCGTTTCTATTGAAGTAAGTCTTACAAGCGAAGAAAAAGATACGTACAAAAAAACCAGTGAGTCCATTAGAAACATTTCATACAAGCTAAATGCTTATGATCCAGGCGTAATCTCAAAGGTCCTTTACCAAGGCGGAATGCGGTCTAAGTACGCAAAGGAATGGTTTAACCAAGTAAGATTGAGAAAGGATTTACTTAATTCATCCAAGCATAAATTAGAAAAAGCAGTTTCCATTATTGAAAAACATAATAACGAAAAGATAATGGTTTTTAGTGAGACGATAGATTCAATCATAACGTTAAAGGATATCCTTGAGAAGAAAAATATTAGATCTGAGATAATCCATTCAAAAATAAAGACTAAGGATCGAAAAAAGATCCTTGAAAAATGGGGAGAAGATTTTTACCCTCTATTGTCCGTCCACACGTTGGAAATAGGTTTTGATATTCCTCAGGTCAGGATAGCCATAATTCTGTCTAACACTTCCAACATTAATCAGATTGCCCAAAGAATAGGTAGGGTTATCAGGAAAACTGAAGAAAAGGACAGCGCGTGGATATATTTGATTTATGCAAAAGAGACTAGAGATAACAATATCCTGAGAATGGTAGACAAAGCGGTTGGAAAGAAAAGCAGTAAAATTATAATAAAGGGAACAAAACAAACTAGAATCACGGATGAATTTTAGATCGAGTTAACGGGAAGAAAACAAAAGTTATATTTTGATACTAGCTTACCGCTGATTATGACAATAAAAAATATAACTGTTTTAGGTTCAGGTATTATGGGTCACGGAATTGCTCAAGTATCGGCAATGGCAGGTTACAAAGTGGTATTACGTGACATTGAACAGAAATTCTTGGATAAGGCAATGGAGAAGATTAGATGGTCTCTACAAAAGCTTGCAGAAAAAAATAAGATTTCCAAAGAGGAAGTGGATATTTTTTATAATAATATTACCCCTCTGGTCGACCTTCAGACAGCGATACAAAGCGCTGATTTAATAATTGAGGCGGTTCCCGAAGATTTTAATCTAAAGAAAAAAGTATATAAAGAGTTAAACAGTTTGGTAGAAAAGAACATTATTTTTGCATCAAATACTAGTACGTTACCCATAACAGAATTGAGTAGCCTAACTGACCGTCCGGATAAATTCATTGGTGTTCATTTTTTTAATCCCCCTCAATTGATGAAACTGGTTGAAGTGATTCCGGGTACTAAAACTGATTCCAAAGTAACTGAAGAAGTGACAGGTTATATCAATAAAATCAACAAACGTCCAGTAGTTTGTAACAAGGATGTATCAGGATTTATCGTCAATAGAGTCTTCATACCATTGATACATGAGGCACTTTTTTCAATGGATAGAGATAATGTTTCTAAGGAGGTAATCGATTCTGCAGTAAAGTTTAAATTGGAATTTCCAATGGGAATTCTTGAACTTGCCGATTATACCGGCCTTGATGTTATTTACAAAGCTTCTCATGAAATGAATTTGAGGGACAAATCAGTCCTCATGCCGCATCCAAAAATTAGAGAGTTGTACGATAATCAAAATTTGGGTCAAAAATCTGGGAGAGGCTTCTATGATTACAAGGGCAACAATTATGAAAGGATAGATCTCACTGGGGAAAAGGCATCAAAATATGATCCATACTCGATTTTAGGGGTCGCAGCCAATAATGCCTCATGGCTAATCGATAATCAGGTTTGTACTATTGAGGATTTGAACATTGCATTGAAGTTTGGAATGGGACTTAAGATGGATATTTTTGATGTATTTAAAAAGATTGGGCCCAGTAACGTCATTAATAAATTACTAGAATTGGAATCAAAATACGGATCCTTTTATCACCCGAATCAATATTTGTACTCCATAAAATAGAGTGATTTCAGCTCACTAATGATCTTATTTGTATTGTAGCATCATTTACTGATAATTTGATTAAATACAACAAATTCTCTCATTGGTCTATGTTATTCTTTTTAAGTATGTATTCCACCGCGTCCATCGGAGACTTTGTTTTCTCAATCATGACTTTATTGCGTTCATCTAAGTATTTTCCCCCATAGATATCAGAAGTACCTCCACTATCAGAAATGGAAATCATTGGTTTTTTTGCAATATAACCTACACAAAGCTCAATTAATGTTCCCACTCCACCTCCTATGGAAATAAGACCATCAGAAGAATAAGCCACGATAAAATCCCTAGACAGTCCAATGCCAGTACATATTACTGCATCACAGTATTTGTTGGCACTCGAATAATCTTCTTGTGGAACTATCCCAATTGTGAACCCATTATTGTCTTTAGCGCCTTTACAAGAGTGTTCCATTACTCCTCCTAAACCACCACAAACTAAGATAGCATTTTTTCTTGCTATAAAACTCCCTACTTCGTAAGCTAAATCAAGCGTTTTTGATTTAATTGGAAAGGAGCCGCTGTTGTATCCTATAACCCCGATTTGCACTAGTTTCAAACTAATTAAGGTAAAAGATCGTCATTTAAATATGATTTAGAATTCGATTTGTTATTTAAATTTTTTTTAATACAGAAATGCTTTTATTTCCATTGAAAGAATTTTTAAATATGAGTAAGAAGGCGAAGAAGAATGCACCTTTACCTGCATCAAGTGCCGGTCTATTAAGGTTTTTTGAGGATGAAACTAAAGGGGTTAAGGTAAAGCCGGAAATTATATTAGGAATTGCAGGTGCTTTAATTGCCATTTCAATAGCATTAAAAATTTTGATTCCAGTCTAAATTTTTTTGACTATTAATGAGTAATTTTGAGTCTGATAGTGTTTCCAGCCTTCATAAAAGATGGCTTTTTACAAACATAAACCCCTCTTCAGAAAAATTTTCTTTTCTAATATCAATCTTAAGCTTAATCACAAATGTCGCGCTAATTAATTTCGTCATTACCCCACACTACCTTACTGATTTTCTAATTAGCCTTCCAATTATTGCATCTGTGTTTTCAGTCACACTTGTTTTCGACTATCTTTCATTGCGCGGTACACCTTTAAACAGATTCTCTAAAGTCTTACACGTATCTGCTTTTGCAAATTTGCTTTGGACTCTGACTGTAATTGGTGGATATATTTCAGAATTTATTATTAATACCAATACTTTGAACATAAATTTCGTTTTACAAGGTATGTTTATGGCCATAGGCCTAAGAATAGGAATTTTCGTTTCAGTATTTGGTGCATCGTTAAAGCGGACTATTCCGATTTCATTCATTCAACCATTAATCATTTTCATTTTATTTTCTTTTTTTTACTTTAACCATATATTTTACACAAACTTCACAGTATACATCTTTGGGTCTGTGATTCTATTCATAGGGGTATTATGGACGATAGTAATAGACAGAATTGGTAGACCCAATTTTACTAGCGCTTTTAAGATATTGCAAGCTTTTCTTATTGCCTGGACTGAGAATAAATCTGATGAAATGGAAAAGATTGCAGAAGCAAAAGCGAGTCCAAAAATGGTTAACACCCTAATCGTAAAATTAAGGCCTGAGAATCAAAAGGAAATTTCTATTGTATTACCAGAACTCCATCCAGGCCCATTTAATCCAATAGGGGGAAGCAATTTACCTTACGATATTTTCAAATTTTATTCTAATTCTGCGATGGTCATGCATAGTATCTCAGACCATTCTTTAAACATACCCTCTAAAAAAGAGGTTGAAAAATATTTAATGTCATTAGATCAGCACAATCATTTAGAGTCGGGTGACAAATGCTCAATCCCGCTGACAATCCGCAACAATGATTGTAATTGCAGTGGGTTTGCCTTGGGGAAAAATGTAATAATCTTGTTTTCAAAATCTCCCTCTGGGATGGAGGACATACCTCCTGATGTCAAAACAGAACTTGAAATATATGCCAAACAAATAGGTTTTGAACAAATATTGATTATCGATGCTCATAATTCACTTGGAGAGAAAATCGAACAAGATAATATTGAAGTATTGATTAGAATAGGTAAAGAATGCTTGATCAAGTTAAGAGAATCAGAACAATTTCCCTTCATGGTAGGATATTCGAATAGTTATCAAATAGAAGAACAGGTCAACAAAGATTTATTGAAACAACCAGATTTAGGACATGGCCAATTTGGACTATTGATTATCTCGATCAACAAAATAAATTATTCACTATGCTGGATCGATTCTAATAACATGAAAAATGGGTTTAGGGAAAAAATTGTAGATTCCCTTGGAGCAGAAAAATTAAAGGTTATTGAAATATGTACATCTGATACTCATTCTACATCAGGAAAGAGAAACACCAAAGGTTATTACACATTGGGAGATGTTACTGCGGAATCCAAAATATTGGACGTATTCAAATCTTTGGCCACAAGAGCAAAAAGTTCTCTTGACAAATCCGCCTTTGACGTGTTCAAGATAGAAAGCCAGGTAATGGTCATGGGAAACGACCAATTCGATGATTATTCAAACGCCCTAGAGAAATCATTTCTAGTAACTAAGATTTTTCTGGCAATTACTTTTGTTGTATATATCCTAATGTTACTCTTTACCTGATTGTGTACTAGTGTTTAAAGCGCGATGGATGAGGAGAGATTTGAACTCTCGACCACCTGTGTGTGAGACAGGTATCCTAACCAGACTAGACCACCCATCCAGCAATGAATGCTCTTCTAGAGATAAAATATGAAGATTAATTAACTTTTGGCTACCAAGTTTTCGTTATAAATGAAGGATGGTGATTGGTTATATTTGAATGATCAAGTCCCCTCGCCATATTCACTGAGATACTTATTTTGTACATCAGATAATTTATCAATGTTAATTCCCATTGCTTCTAACTTTAGGCCAGCAATAAGTAGATCTTGGTCTCTATCGATCTCGTAGATTTTATTTTCAAATTTACCCTTATTATTAACCAAGTTAAGCACTGATAAGAACTGGTTAGCAAAACTCATATCCATAACTTCGGATGGATGACCCTCTGCAGCTACTAGGTTTACCAATCTTCCCTCCCCAATTACATTTATTCGGGTATCATTTTTCAAAATAAATTGTTCGACATTTTCATTTACATGTTTTGAACTCTTAGCCAAACCTTTGATTTCTTCGATAGAAATCTCTACGTTAAAGTGCCCTGCGTTTGCTAGTATAACACCATTCTTCATTCTTTCTATATGAGAACCAACTATGACATCCTTGCACCCTGTCGATGTAATGAATAAATCGCCAATCGACGACGCTTCTTCCATGGGAGCAACTATGAAACCGTCCATCTTTGCTTTTAGGGCATTTATGGGATCAATCTCAGTTACAATCACCGAAGCACCTAATCCTCTGGCTCTACTTGCTATACCCTTTCCTACATGTCCGTATCCAGCGACAACCACGGATTTACCAGCAATTAATACATTAGTGGCCCGAATAATACCATCTAATGCAGATTGGCCCGTACCATAAACGTTATCAAAGTCATGCTTGGTTTCAGCATCATTAACGGCCACTATAGGATAACTAAGTTTTGATGTTTTTTCAAGAGCTTTTAGTCTCAATACTCCTGTAGTAGTTTCCTCTGTCCCTCCAATGATATTCTTTCCGAATTTTTCAAATGCTTTATGAAATTCGATTGTGAGGTCGGCTCCGTCATCAATTGTAATATCAGGATTGAATTTCAGGACTGAGTATATGTCTTCATAATATTCGCTAGTTGATACTCCCCTGCTAGCGAAAACTGACAATTCTTCGTCTCTTACGAGTGAAGCAGCAATATCGTCGCTAGTGCTTAATGGATTACACCCTGACCACGCAATTTTGGCCCCAACTGCTGCAAGTGTTTTAGTTAAAACCGCTGTTTCCTTGGTTACGTGCAAACAACCACCAACCACAAGATCCTTTAGCGGTTGTGATTCTTTATATTTATTCTTTAAAGACAGTAATACGGGCATATTTGCTTCAGCCCACTCGATTTTTTTTTTACCCTTATCTGCCAAGGAAATATCCTTAATTCTATATTCCATAGGTAAAAAAATATAGAAACCTTATATTACTTTAACATAATATTTGAGGCTCAAAAGATCATTTTTTGATGATGAAACGCCCAAGGTAGCCAAGTCCCTGATTGGAAAGGTATTATTCAAGTATACAAATTTTATGGGCAATTACTTCAAGACCAGCGGAATAATTACAGAAACGGAAGCATATGGATATACTGATGACCCCGCGAGCCATGCATACAAAAGATTGACTCCTAGAAATGCATCAATGTTTGGAAAAGTTGGCCGACTCTATATTTACTTCATTTACGGGAATCATTATTGTCTCAATATCGTAGCAAGGAATCGTAATCAATTGGCAGGTGCAGTTCTAATTCGGTCAATAGAGCCTATCGAAGGAGTTAACCTGATGAAGTTGTTTAGAAAAACAGAAAATATATACAACTTGACCACGGGACCAGGAAGATTAACACAGGCATTTAGTATTACCATCAAATATAACAATCTTGATGCAACAGATCACACAATAAATAATTACTTTTATTTCAAGGAAAATGAGAGTGTTTCTAGATTTCACAAATTCAGGGTGGCTCAAACTATCAGAATTGGCATCTCAACCGGAGTTGAAAAAAAATGGAGGTTTATTATGCTAAGGCAAGATCGTCATAATTTACGATATCAACCAAGCAAGTTTTTGTCTAGAAGAAGCTAAATTATAATTACCAAACGGATTAAATCCATAGACTACATTCAATATATAGCTATTTAGAAATTATTTTAGAATGCCTCTTAAAGATTTCTTAGTGCCTGAGGAACAAGTGAAATTTGTTTGTCGAAGGGACATCGAATATGCCAACAAAAAATATGACTTGTTCATTACAAACAAGAGGATCCTATTATACAGAGAAAGCGGATTCATATCAAAATCAGAGGATGTAATTTGTGAAAAAATTGAAAGATTGCAAGGATTAGAATACAAAGAAAAAGGTGGATTAGTAGATCTGGCAAAGATATCCATTAATGGCGGTATTAAGATAGACATCAAAGGGCCTTCAAAAGAAGTAAAAAACATGTTCAAAATTCTTGAATGTCTAATCAATTCTAATAGCTAATTCAAGATGAATTAAGACAGGACTGCACTTACCAGAGTCCTCAATTCATCTAATTTATCCTCGGTGTTATCCTCGGTGTTATCCTCGGTGTTATCCTCGGTGTTATCCTCGGTGTTATCCTCGGTGTTATCCTCGGTGTTATCCTCTATCTCATCTGAATTTACGCTAAGCAGTTTACCTAGGTTGCCTTGAATTAGGTCAGAAAGGTTTCGATCTTTGATTTTTTCCTCCGAAAGGTCATGATTCGACTGTTCTGTTTCGGCATCTTCATCTGATTGGGTGGGTGTAGTACTTACTTTCTTTAATGGACTTGCAAGAGAAGTGGAAGTAGATTCAGTTTTCTCTGTTTCGGCATCTTCATCTGATTGGGTGGGTGTAGTACTTACTTTCTTTAATGGACTTGCAAGAGAAGTGGAAGTAGATTCTGAACCGGCACTAGTATCATTCTTGCAACAAATGCTCTTAGCTGGAGTGATAATTTTTTTCTCATCTGTGTTTATTTTCTTTAATGGACTTGCAAGAGAAGTGGAAGTAGATTCAGTTTTCTCTGTTTCGGCATCTTCATCTGATTGGGTGGGTGTAGTACTTACTTTCTTTAATGGACTTGCAAGAGAAGTGGAAGTAGATTCAGTTTTCTCTGTTT
>JBGTFK010000243.1:0-9103 GCA_041747305.1 Candidatus Nitrosocosmicus sp. | reverse complement strand
AACCCAGGTCAACTACCTGTAGGCTGTATTCAAGATAAAGTTACTAGAATAGGTGCTAGTGGTGATGATGGTAACAGACCTCAAAACGTGCTTGACAATAACTTTAACACCAGATGGTCAAACTACGGATCAGGCTCTTATATTCAAATTGAGCTTGAGAAAAACGGTATACTTTGTGCTGTAGATATTGCGTGGCATAGGGGTGATGTAAGGATAAACGACTTTATCTTGTCTACTTCTCAGGATGGTAATACCTTTACTACTCTATTTTCTGGGAAAAGCAGTGGACAAACCAACTCACATGAACGTTATCTGATTCAAGACTCTAATTTGACTGCAAAATACATTCGAGTTACTGTAAATGGTAATACGGAAAATGATTGGGCTTCTATTTCTGAGATCCGAGCATTTTCTATACCTTCATCAACAGACCCAGGTCCTGGTCCAGGTCCAGACCCCAACCCAGACCCTGATCCCAACCCTGATCCCAACCCTGATCCCAACCCTGATCCCAGCAACCAGACAGATGTCTTTGGTGTAAAGAAAATTTATCCTGACAAACCAAACGGCGAAAAGTGGTTCATGAATATGAATAATCCGTCTTCTGATAATAGGTTTGATCCCAAATTGACCTTAAAGAAGAATGCTGATGGATCATATAAGGTAACATCTGATAAGGTTAGGATGAATGTATTTACTAGTACTGGATATCATCAAGATGATATTGATACTTATGATCAAAAATCCATGTCAGCCAAGGGGTATATGCAAGCCGTTAATGATTGGAGGAATTTGGAAATAACAGAATATGTTAAAATCAATTCAGCTTCAGATGACTTTGATTTGACATTGTATGCCCACGGTGGAAAACATAACTCCGATGTTCCTTGTGAAGGTACTGCATACAAAGGAGGATTATTCGCAGACGGAAAATCTCGATTTGCTAAAGAACAATGGCATTCAGGCGGTTACTCATTTACACCTGCCCAGAAAAATATAGGTTCAATCGAAGGTAAATGGGTAGGATTCAAAACTATCATGTTTAACACTGTCGTAAATGGCGAACCTGCCGTAAAACTTGAAAACTGGGTTGATGAAAACAATAATGGTCAATGGAAGAAAGTGTTTGGTTATACTGATAGCGGCGGATTCGGAGAAGATGGTGATAGATGTGGTGGAAGTCCAGATGAATTAATTTCATGGGGAGGACCCATTGTTACATTCAGATGGGACGGATCCTCAAACGTCGATATAAAGAACCTCAGTGTGAGGGAAATAGCTGCGAATTAGTACTCCTTTTCTTTCCACTGATTCTCTTCTATACTTTTCTTCTATACTTTTCTTCCTCATATGTTAATTAACAAAAAAATTATTAAAAAGTTATGTCGTTTATTCGTTATAGGTTAATAAGATTAAGGAGATTTACTTATAATAAGATCTTTATAATTACAAAGTTTTTACTATTTCTATACATTCGAATAAAAATGTTTTTTGGATTATATTGAAATAAACGTGAAGATAATCTTAACATTCAATAAATAGTGACTATTCTATTTATTTATGGACTACCAAAAAATAATTGATACTATTTTTGAACTAAACGATGGTATCCGCTATGCTGGATTAATTGATGAAACCGGCTCTTTGATAGTGGGTGGAATGCGTCACGGAATTGATTCAATTGTTGATCAACCAAGCGAAGAATTGTATCTGACCCATACTGCTCTTAGAAAGTCAATGAGAGAAAGGTTTGACGATACTATGGGTAAATCCCGTTTTGTATATGTAGAACGTGAGAAGTTATCGCTGCTAACGTTTTACTTAGATAAGAAAATGTTGTTGATTACTTTGGAGCCTAACTTGGAGTCTCAAAACGTAATTGATTTGGCAGAAGATATTTTAGATATAGTTAGTGGAAATAAGGCTTAACACTCATAGCCTATTTACCTTCTTTTCTAGAAATTTCTTACTCTACTATAATATTATGCATCATTATCAAATCATCCTTAAATAACTCTAGTTCGCTAGGTATCTGTGATTTTATAGGGTCTTTTAAGGAAAGCGGCTTATTTGTAACCCTAGAAAGGGTTTCCTTCTTCTTATTCCATATTTCTGAATTGAATTTGATAATATGATGTGTAGATGAAACAAGTGCATCATATTCTTTCTCCACAGAGGGAATTTTTTTTTGCTCTGAAACTATCTCTCCGTCCTCATAGATTTTCTTCCACAGCTCATATGTAATGAATGGAGAAATCGGTTCTAACAAAAGCAATATGGTTTTAAAACATTTATGAACTGTATATAGAGCTGATTTCCTTTCTTCTTCCGATTCATTGTTATACGCTCTACTTTTTATCATTTCAATATAATGGGCAGCAAAAATATTCCATGTAAATTCTCTCAGTGCATTAGCGGGGATAAAAAAATTTAATTCCTCATAACCTTCAAGACATTTCTTGGTCATGCTTGAGAGTTCTGATAAAATCCATTTATCAGTTGCTTTTAGCTGCTGAGGTTTACTGTTTTCATCAATTATTTCGAAATTAGAGATGAATCTTCCAATGTTCCACAATTTCGATAAGAATTTTTGCGCACTTTGTATTTTTAGTTCCGAACATCTAAAGTCATACCCAACGTTTGTCTCGCTAGCAGACCAAAATCTAAATGCATCAGCACCATACTTTTTAATAATGGGGAGAGGATCAATTACATTTCCCTTACTTTTACTCATTTTCTCCCCTTTTTCATCAACTCCGTATCCCATTATCCACGCACTCTGCCACGGAATTTGGTTCGTAAGGTACAGGCATCTTAAAAGAGTATAGTAAAGCCATGTCCTTACAATGTCTTTTCCTTGAGGCCTAATGGAGACAGGGTAAATATTATTAAAAATTTCCTTATTTTTGTAGAATTTCGTAATATAAAGAGGAGTAATGCTTGAATCCATCCATGTATCGAAAATCTTCTTTTCTCCTTCAAACTTGTCATTATTACATGATTTGCATTTATCAAATGGTGGGAGTTCATCCCAGGGTCTATAATATTTTCCCGGTTCAGGAAGGTTTGGTTTTTTACATTCTGTACAATACCATATCGGAATTTCAGTTCCATAAAACCTTCTTCTTGAGATCGGCCAGTCTATGGAAATTGAATTTATCCAATTTAATAGGATTTGTCTATGCATTTCTGGATAAAATTTTATCTCCTTAGATTGTTCTAACAAATTTGACTTAAAATCAACTTGTTTTAGATAATAATCCTCCAAAGAAATAATTTCAATCGGGGTTTTACTTCTTTCACAAAGGGGAGTTCTATGGGAGATGATTTCAATCTTTTCTACTACCCCTTGCTTTTCTAGCTCCTCTGTTATTTTACTTCTTGCTTCTTTTAAGCGTAAATTGGAAAACATTCCGGCAAATTCTGTTGTTTTTCCGTTCAAATCAATAGATTTAATTTCCGTCAGACCCATTTCTCTGAATAATTGAACATCGTTTAGGTCACCATAACTACAAACCATAACCGCTCCAGATCCAAAGCTTTTGTTAGCAGAGTGATGTGGTCTTATTCTTACTTCTCTATTAAAGATCGGAATTCTCAAAGTCTTTCCTTGCATTTCCTTATATCTTTCATCATCTGGATTCACAATTACCGCTTGACAAGCAAATAGGAGTTCTGGTCTGGTAGTGGCAATTACTATGGATTCGTTATTATTCTCTAAGAAAAATTTTATATAAACTAATTTGGTCCCGATCTCTTCATATGTAATTTCTGCATCCGCTATTGTGGTACCACAATCAATGCAGTAGTTGTTTGGCCTATTTCCAAGATATACTAATCCCTTGTTCCACATTTCAATGAATGTTGACTGGGTAAAAGCTCTAAAATCCGGAGAATCAGTCTGGTATTTCTGTTTAAAATTCGCACTTAAACCCAGGCTTTCTAGAATTTCTATAAACTCGCTTTCCGTATCGTCAAGTGTTATCTTGCATAACTTTAAAAATTCTTTCCTTTCTGTATTTCTCATTCTGATCTTGTATTTTTTTTCTGTATGGATTTCTACAGGAATACCATTACGATCCACACCAATGGGAAAAATAACTTTAAAGCCCTTTAAACGGGCAACTCTTGATATCATATCGATCTGCGAATAGTGAGCAGCTGCACCAATATGCCACGGTCTTCCGGATGGATAGGGAGGGGGTGTATCTATTACAAAATATTTATCTTTACTATAATTAGTTTCAACGTTGTCATAAACATTATTAGCTTTCCAATCTTCTATGATCTTTCTCTCAATATCTGATGACCATATCTTTTCTGTAATCTTTGAACTCAACTTTTAATTTGTAATACTCATTTATTAATTAGTTATTAACCTTCCTAGCTTAGTCTCGATGAAAATTCTTTACCCATCTAAATAGAATTTTAGATGTGGTCGGAATCTTGAATAATTTTAGAATATCATACTATTAGAATGAAAGTGTCAGAATTTTAATCATTATTAGCGTTTACCGGATATAAGAAAGAATATGAGCTCCTTTATTGACGCCCTCGTATATATATACGCCAAGTGCCTGCACATTCTCAGGCATTTTATCTGCTAGCATTCTTATTATTTCTGTAGAAAGATTTTCTACAGTCGCCTCGCCTTCTAAAAGATAAGTTGTATACTTTGGAACTTTTAAATCAAAATAACCTTTAGGACCATCAAATTCAATAAAAAAATGATCCTTATCTTCCTTCTTTAGATATTTTCTATTAATAAAAAATTTATGATCGATTTGATATAACGCTTCTTTTATTAATTTTTTAGCCTCCGAGAAGTCGATCACTAGATTATTTTTCATTTCCCCTATGATTTCTACCATGACAGTAGATGTGTGACCATGAATTATTGAACACTTTTCGACCAGCGGTAATATGTGAGCATAATCAAATGATAATGATGGGTCTTCGATAAATATGGATCCAACTTGTTTGCTTTCTTTGTCAAACAGGAAGATGTTTTGCATCTCATTTATTTTGCCTAAGTAAGATGATCTCCCTACCGCAATCATATCTACAAATGGGAATCTCTCTTGAATGATTTTAAATTCATTCATGTCACTATCGTTTTCAATTATTTTGATGAACTTGTCTCCAATTTTAAAATCTATACTTAATTTTGAATCATTTAAAACATTATCGTAATTATATTCTATTTCTAGAAAGTCCAATAGTTTTGAGATTGAATATCCTGTTCTATTTTTGATCAAGCTTTTGCTTTGACCTATGTATTTCAGATCTTTATCCAAATCTATTTTTATTTATCTTCTCTCTATTATAATTATTACAAATATATTCTGAGGTAACCCAAACGTAAAAGTGCTCATATGCGACGAATTAACCCAGCATTTGTATTCTACGGTAAAAGAGTTCATAAAAAATTCTGACAAGGTTGTGATTGCATTTTCTGGAGGGGTTGATAGTTCTTTATTGACAAAAATTTGTAAAGATCTGGATAAAAAAGTCCATCTAGTAACAATTGGTTTTGCAAATTCTCATGACATTGTATTTTCTAAATCTATTTCCAGTTCTCTCTCTTTATCTGCAAATCACATAGCTTATGAAATTAAGGAAGAGGATATCCTAGATGACATTAAGGTTGTAAAATCAAAACTTTCTTGCAATGTTCTTTCACACATTGAAAACTGTGTTGCTTTTTATCAGATTAGTAAGATCGTAAAATATTATGAATTGGGGCATTCTTTCCTAACCGCTAATGGTTTTGATGAGTTATTTTGTGGATATGACAGATACAGATCTTATTATGGACACGATGAGGAGTCTGTAATCACCTACATGGAAGAAAAATTAGCTAACGAAGATCACATGATGAGAGAAATTTCCGATGTGATATCAGAACTAAATATGTGCTCATACCAACCATTTCTATCAAGAGCATTTATTGACTATGCAAAAAATATCCCCTTAAAATATAAAATAAAGGGCCAAGATGATTTGTTAAGAAAACATATTTTGCGAGAGGTTGCAATGAGAATTGGCGTTCCAAAAGAAGCCGCTATGCACCCTAAGAAAGCTATCCAGTATGGATCTTTGATCCACAAGTATCTATTAAAAAATAAATCTATCCTGTAATATCAAACCTATGTTTGCCTTATTGACATTGATTCTACCGCTTCACATGGATACATTTGGTGAATAGTATAAAGTGTTAGTTTCATTTCTCTAAAATGCTGTCAACATCCATGTAGTTTTTTATCTTTTGAGTCACTCTGAGTGACTCTTTTAATATGCGTGTCCATATGATAAATAATGAATGATAAATAATGAATGATTACAGGTGCAACAGATGTAAAAAAAATTTTAGTAGAAAATGGAATGCTCTACGACATAATGAGCAAATACATCATGGACTAGCAACAATTTTCAATAAGAAAACAGGAGTGCTATTCAAGAACAGCAATGCTTCAAATAATGGGGCAGGTGAGCCGTACGAACCTGAGGGTGACGAACAACTTATTTTAGATATATTTGGAAGGTTAATTCAACCTTTTGAAGAATTAGAGAAAGCATTAGGTGATGTTCAGCAAATTAAACGAACAAATTATCTTTCGAATATTATTATTGGAGCTTTAAGTAGCTCCGATCCTGTTAAATTAGTTCAGAATACACTAAATTTCAATCATTCGATAAAAGGTAAAGTAAAGATGGTGTCGTATGTAGCTCAAGGGATGAACATTTCTCCTCATCAAGCAGACATTTATCTTACAGAATTAATAAGAAGTAGCAGATATTATAAAAATTATACTAAATATTCCAAAATCAAAGAAATTTTTTAAACAATTATGTTTTATTGAAACATTTCATTTTAACATTTCTACGAATTTAATGCCGGTCTATTTTTAAGCCAAGGTTCTATATTTAGTGGCAGTTAATGCGAATCAACACCACTATCTATAAATACCACTAATGACCACTTTTAGTCTTAAATTCAAATAGTTGGGTGGACTATATTGCAATAGATCAATATCTTCTCGAGACAATACATCTGTTTGATTGATATTGTCAGAGGCTTGAATTATTAAATTGATTATTATTCTTATTTTCGAGTATTCTAATCAATAGGATTTCCATTGAATCCAATTGCCAATAGATCGTCGGGTTTCGCAAACTCTAGTTAACCAAGTGAGATTAATCAAATTCACTGGCTGTCATCTTTTATATTGCAAATTACTCATGATCGATTATCCTTTAGATATTAAATTGATATTGATCCCTTAAAAATACCTAAGTTTATTCAAATTATTCATTAAAATATAAGATATATTTGTTGTGTTAAATAGCTGTTCAATATTTTATTTCTTTGAGGGATATTTTGAATTATTTACAATAGTTGCAAATGTTTATAAAAATTTTGGAAATGATACATTTTTCTATAGAATTCTTATGTCCAAAAGGTTTAAAAATATCTTCTAGCTAATTTAGCCTAATGAAGAGTACACTAGCAGTTTTTGCTTTGTCAGCTGTTCTAATGTCTGGATTAATTTTACTTCCTGGCATAAACATGAAATCATTTGCAATATCAAATGAACAAGGTCAATTAACATTAGCCGATATGAATTTAGTAATGGGCGGATCTTTCAAACAAATCTCTACTGAAGATGCAGAGGATAGTGAAGCACCAGTGAAAAATGTAACATTTGTAGCAATAGAGAAAAATCTCACACTACCTAGTGGTCAGAGTGTAGCCGCTTTAACATGGAACGGTACTATCCCCGGACCAACTATTCGTGTAACTCAAGGTGATGTTTTGAACGTTAACATAATCAATCACCCTGACAACACATTGATTCATAGCTTGGATCATCATGCATCCACAATAAGTGCAGTTCCAAACTTTGGTGCAATTAATGTAAGCGATTCAAAACAATACAGCTTTGTAGCAAGTCAACCAGGATTCTTCAAATATCATTGTGAAGGAAATAATGTATTAACAATGGACCAACACGTATTCCAAGGTATGGTTGGTGGTGTAATCGTTGATCCACAAGTTGGTTATACAGGTTATGAAGGTGTAGGTGTAGAGAATGGTACCAATGCATTAACAACAACAGATGTAGATGCAGATGCTAAAGAAGTTGCATTCCAATTCTCAGAATACTATTTAGACCCATCAGGCCAATATGATGCCGCAGCAATGTTTGCACATGCTCCAACTGCTTCATGGATAAATGGTATTCCATTTGGATATGATCCAGTAATTACCAAGACACCAAATGCAACAACACTGTTCTTTGATGTAGGCGACCATGTGAGATTCTTCTTACTTAATCACGGTGACCTTCCAACAAACTTCCACATTGTTGGTGAAATACTTGACAGAGTTACAGAAGCTAACATTATTAGCGGAGTCGGTGCACAAACATACACTATCGGTGGATCAAATTCGGCAATCGTTGATGTAGTATTTGACCAACCAGGAGTTTACGCACCTGTAAACCATGACTACTCTCAATTGTTCAAAGGTCAAGCAGGATTAATTGTAGTTGATGGCCCAGACAATGGTACAAGCAACTTATTAGGCTTAACCGATGATGCAAATCCATCAAACGCGATACCACCAACTGGTGAAAACAGCATTCCAGTGAATGTAAAACCATACATGCTTGGTACTCCCATAGCATGGGACGGTCAACAATAAACCACTCTTTTTTTTGAATACTTATAAAGCCTGAAAAATTATTATTACATTAAAATAAAAAAAATTAAAGTTATCTTATTATCTCAATAACTCTAGCAATATTCTCTCTATGGTATTTAGCTTTAGCAGAGAATCTACATCGCCATCTTCTGCGAGAGCTTGATATATTTCAAATATATTAGCTAATGCTTCTTTTATCTTTGCACTTTTATCAGGGTCCACGGCTGTAGTAGTTGCTGTCGTTGTTGTTGTTGAGGTGTTATTTGGATTTGTAGGTGTCTCTAAAATATCCAATTGTGCATTTACCAGCTGACTAACTGGATAAATGGAATTACCTGCTACGAAAATAGCTATCAACACAACGGATAACTTGCCTAGATTATTCATATACTATCA
>JBGTFK010000242.1:0-1740 GCA_041747305.1 Candidatus Nitrosocosmicus sp. | reverse complement strand
GATCCATCTTAATGGTACCTCAACTATAACCATGAGGGACGGTCCGGTTACAAATGAACCAACAGTAATTGCTTTATCACAAGGAAAAATTGACATTTATTTTGATCCTGATAATATAAATAATCATTTTGAGAATCAGTCAATTTCAGGAATAGGCAATTGAGTACATCTACTTTCGATAAGTAGAAAGATGTATCTTTTTTTTATTTAATATTTCAAAAATCTTGACTACTTTTATAGATGATAATTTTTCTAACGACTAAGATTTATTCCTTTAATCTTTTTATATTTTAAGATATTTTTTACTTTTGAAGTTGTACATGACTATAACAAATTAGTGTTAAATAGTAAGTATCATATTGATGGCTATTATTGATGCGGCTGATAATTACGTTACCTATTATCAAGGTGATACTTTATTATAAAATTAACCAAGTATTTTATATTGGTAGTTATCTTTATAAGGAATAAATATCTATCAATTTGGAATTCTACTGCTCTTCAAATTAAGAATGTTCTGCTTGGTTATGCTTGTATATCGCTTAATTTTTTGTATCTAAATAAATAATAAAATAGGATATACAACTTTATATGAAAAACCCAGTAAATATCAATAAAAGAACTCTCTTAAATTCTTATTATATTCTATATATACCTTTAAACAACAAATCATTTGAGTCCAACCTTGGCAGTTACTATAGGATTCATCCAGTGATGGCTGGTCTTCGTTTATCCATCCTGCCTCTGAAATCTTTACTAGTGTGGTATCATCTCCAAGGGGCTCAAAGTCCATCTCCACTGTCAAGCGATTAGATTCAACTGCACTAGCCCATTCAAAAACGATTTTCTGGTTCTTAATTGTCTGTTTTACGTATACTGAAAAGGCGCCAGGGTAATCATGAAAATCCCACATAACCTCCTTTCCTTCCTCGAGTGGTCCACTTGCTCCACCTGTAGTAAAATATTTGCTTAATTTCTTTGGATCATATACTGCATCATATACCTCCTCGACAGGCTTTTTTATCTTGGCTTGTACGCTAAATTTCAAATCCATCAATATACGCCTTTATAAGGTTTATTAGTAATATATGTTATATAAATGTAACATGTATTCAGAGAGTGAGTATGACCACATCCTTAAGGCACTGGGTCATGCTAGCAGACGTGAAATCCTTGATTTGATTAAGGATAAACCACTAACAACCTCAGAATTGTGTCTAATCTTAAAAAAAATGGATCGATGTACGGTAATGCAACATTTGACCGTCTTAGAAAAGGCTAATTTGATTAAAGTTAAGCATCGTGGAAAATACCGATGGAATTACATCAATCTTCTTCCTATTCAAGAATTACATAAACGCTGGATAACCAAATTTTCTGAGGATGCCAGTCAGGATTTGAAGATGAAATGGCAAAAATCCCAACAGTCATAATCAATGCAATTGAAATAAATAACTTGGTTGATACATGGTTTTTTTGCATTGGAGTTATTAAGACTGCTCATATTAGAGCGATGTGCCCATTTTCACATAAAGATACAGCCAATAATATCAAAATACTCAATTTTTATAATATGCTAGGAGACAAGGAACATGGATATTCTCTTGTTAAATGCATTTACGAATTCTTCAACTATTTGTACCTGTTCTTTGGTTAACCTTTTCGATTGTATTGAGGAAGAATTCCAATTTATCTTATTGTCCATCATTTTTGCCACTTCTTTAATTGTTTTATTCATAG
>JBGTFK010000241.1:0-7190 GCA_041747305.1 Candidatus Nitrosocosmicus sp. | reverse complement strand
TGACCTAAAAAGTACAAATAGACAATATTATACTATCTTCAAGTTGTTTATTACTGGCAATTATAACAGAGGCATATCTGTCATAACTTCGTTAACAGAGTCTTGTATTCAAATAAAATTTAAATATCCAAATTGTATTATGATATATAATCTCATTTGAAAGTGTTCAAATGTGATTAGTAGGTATTTCATGCCCTTCGAGAAGTTATGCAAACCTAACTTCTCGTGGGTTTTGCATAGCCGCGTAATCACTTACTCTTTTCCCAAAGTATAAAAAAATTCTAACTGGTAAGAGAGATTTAACTCGATGCTTTTGGAAAGAAAGGACGATTATTCAGGTAGATTATGATGAGTGGGTAATGACGATGTGTGACTAAAAAGCAATGTCTAAGGTTGATTTGACAACATGCCTGCCTCTGTTGCTAATGCTATTCTACAGAATGTCCAACGACAGAATTATCTTTCATATCTATGCAACAAGGGCATTTTTGTTTAACACAGACATTTGTTACTTCGTGTTTGCATATAGGACATAAGCATTTTTGAAGTTCGATTTTGCCCAATTTCTTTTTCCTATCAGTTTTCAAAATCAGGTATACCCAAATTATAAATAGGAACAGTGCAACAGCAAAGAAAACAAATGAAACTCTCACATTTGCCTTCAGTGCCACTAGCAATATTCCAAATAGTGCAAAGCCTATTCCACTCCAAAAAGGCCAGATCGGATAATTTTTGTTCAAATTGTACTAATTGAAATCCCACTCTTTTATTTATTCCCTTTCAGTTAAAACATTGGAGAAAGCTGAACCTGAAATGGCAGGATTCTGCTCTTGATGGGTAATTCAGTGAAAAATTTAGTAATTTAAATATTAGAATATCAGTTTTACTTCATTGAACAAAACCAACCAGAAGATCATTCCTTTAAACCTGCTGTTTTTCTTAATAATCTTTATGCTTGCGAGTCAGAATTACGCAGTTTTTGGTCAAGACGACCAATCAAATGCTATTAATAATAACGACTTCAGAACAATCCCTACCAACATTTCTGGAATTACTTGTGATAAGGTCGAACATCTAGTTTATCATAACCACACGAAATTAGTTATAAATATGGAAAATGAAAGTCACAGTATCCCTGCTGGAATAGGAATTATCCCAAATGATTGCATATTCTGGCTGCATACCCATGATGATTCAGGCATAATTCATATCGAATCGCCAGTTAAAACTGCGTTCTCTCTTGATCAGTTTTTGAAAGTATGGGATATCTTTGATAACTCATCTTTCATTGAAAATATTTCAAAAAATGATATCTTAGTAAACGTTTCGATGATTTCAGAAAACAGTTCCCAAAGTAAGCCAGATAATTACAAGGATATAGTTTTGGAAAATAATGCCATCATTACCTTAGACTTTGCTAACAAATCAAAAGATTGATTCCTAAAAAGGAATTTGTCAGCACTTTAATTTAGTTATGAAGATTAGTTTTTCAATAGTCTTTGGTATATTTTATACTGTCATTCTCATCGTCTTCTGTTTTTTTCAGCTTGATCACGATAGTTCCACTTACTTTATTGAAAATCCTTTGTCTTCTCTTACATGAAAAAATAAGTCCCAGTATAATATCAATCGGTAATAGGAAAGATTTTCCGAACACCTCAATAGCAATGTTTACAATATTTGATCTTTCGCCAAACAAATTTGTAGTCTTAATGTGAACGACCCTTTTTCCAATAGTTTGTCCACTTAAAAATTCTAGGATTACCCAATAAAGGAAGAATACCGAGCTAGCAATAATATACTCATATGGTTGCTTGATACCTATCCCATTTTCACCATCAATGTAAATTCCCCAAAATGGAAAAGAGTACTCCGCTGAAAAGACGTAAAACAGGATGTTTATTATTATCGATAATATAACAAAGTCAATGAGCCAAGCTACGAACCTATCATCCCATTTTGCCAAAACGATTTCCCTCGAATATTTCTTTTCAGACTTATTTGAGTTAGAATCTCCGCTCTTGTTATCACTCATATATAAGAAGAACTAAAAGTAAATTATAAAAAGTTATACATTCGGATCGATCTCGGGTGGATTTCAGATTTTTCAGCCCATAAAGCCAGAATTGATTGAATTTACATTGCTACCGCTTGTTTTGTATTCAAATGATAGTATGATTGCATAACAATATTATCTTACGATTTCAAAAGACCAGCTAGTAGGTTATCACGATTGAATTTGTGTTGAAAACCACAAGGTAAATCCTGCAAAGATTCAATGTGCCGACATGGACTAAGTAACAAGATCTCAATCGCCATGAAACATTATTTGATGCTACTAAACAATAAATTAAAATAATCAGATAATGCCAGGATTTTAAACTACAAGTCTTGTGATTCAGGTACATCAAAAATAAAGATTATATCATGTACAATTGCATTATTCTTTAATGCTTCGATAATTAAGTTTACTCTTGAATCAGATACGACGGTCTCGATTCGGATGCGAAGAGCAAATTCAAAGGGTATATTTTTCTCCAGTTTTATAACCTTGTACAATTCTAGAGGTAGACTCCCTATCAAGATGGCCCTGCCCCATAATGTCAAAGTATGTAATACCATCTACTTGGTTGTCGACTAGGATCTGTTTCTGCATTAAAACTATTCTCCTTAATGTAAACAATCAACCCTTCATGATTATGTTTTGAGTCTGATTTATATAAATATAAATAATGTAAGTCTAGAAATAGGTTTTTTTCGTATTTATAGAAATTCGTGTTAAAACAATTAATATAGTTGAACTAATCAGGTTTACTTGCATAATTTAGGAATCGGTAAAAACATTGTTATTTATGCAAGTAATTGTATTTATATTTAATTTCAACCAATATTTATCAGGTCAAAGGGGATTAGTATCAGCATATTTTCAAGTAACTATATAGGACAAATTGTGTGATAGCGAAAAAAAAGTGAGGAGAGAATCTAATTTAGACTACCTTGAAAAGAAATTGGAGAACTCCTTTATTAAATTTCCAACATCTTCATCTAATTGATTTAGCAGCTTGCTTGAATTAGTATCGTTTTTGATAAGATTTGTTGCCTGGTCTACAAGTCCCATGGAAGTATTTTTGGCTTCATTATAAGCACTTTTTAATGCATCAGGAGCTTGGTCTACAAGTCCCATGGAAGTATTTTTGGCTTCATTATAAGCACTTTTTAATGCATCAGGAGCTTGGTTTAAAGTCTCTTTGTTTATAAAACCAGTTTCATTATTTTGAGCGTAGGCAACTGGGATCAAGGCCAATAAGGGCATTAAAATTGCAGCCAAGAATAAATTTTTAGTCGATATTTTGACAAAAATCCTCTGATTCAATTGTAATTATTTATAATCATACAAATCATTAAAGTTATTGATAGAAATCAAATTTCATAGCATTCTGATATGACCTTACCATGAGAAAATTAAATGTTGATATATCAAGACCGACTATATAAGTATGTGGAATTAGGGAATAGCAATATAATTATTGATTCCGAAGAAGAATTCTTTAGAAAATCCTACGCTTTGGAGCTTCAAAAGAAAAAGCAACAAATAAATGATTACCAAAGAGGATTTAATGAATTAGAAGAAGAAAGGCGACAAGTGAACCAGCAAGCGATCAGAACCCCAGGCAGACGAGGAGAAGTAATCAAGAAGGAAGAAATTGAAAAAGAGTTCACTAGAAGATATAAAGAACAGAGTATTAATTGAATAAACCGTCTTTTCTTTCTTTTATTTTGTAGATACTTTATAGGTACAATTTGAAAAGTGAAACGATACTCAAATAAAACATAGATTAAAAAATTAGCAGTTTCGTCAAAATTTTAACAGTGTCCTATATTGTACTGACTGACTTGTCCAATATATGGTTTTTTTTGGAAATGATAACGTAGATCTTATAGTCTATGGATGATAAAGGAAGTAATCACAACACAATTTTCTCAATAAAGCGAATTCTAACTATCGTATTAACCAATAAAAAAATACCGTTGGTGAACAAGGATCTTGCCAGTACTTGGAAATAAACACGAAATCGCTACTTGTTAAACATTCCCTCACACTAGTTGCAATGTATTTACATAGTTCATTAAGGGAGTCATTTTAAACGCAAATAAAAATGGTCAAAAAAATAGATTTAATATTTTATAGAATAGTCATTCAAAAATACCAGCTCTGTTCATTTAACGATAAGCCTATAGCTTGAAGATGCCATACCTCTTTTGTGAGTACTAGAAACAGAACACCTTCAAAATATGTATTCTATGGTCTGTATTTGTACTTTTTAGGGTTATCATTGAGACGGGTTTCAGAAAGGCGGTCATGTTTTATCAGGAGAAAGTACCATCCAAAGAAAATATCCTCAAGGAAAAGGAAGGTAGTGGAATTCATTGTTTATGAGACACTAATCAAGGTAAGGTCAGAATACATTTGGTTATGGATTACCATAGAACCAAAAAAAAGGGAAATTCTCGCACTAACTATCTCAAAAGAGAGAAACATGTTTGTTGCTGAGAGATTCCTTGATGGTTTAGTCAAGATCCACGGAAAGTATCGAGTTTCAACAGATGTCGGTACCAGGTACCCAATGGCTTGTAGGTTCTTAAAACTGAAACACCATATCCATTCTCCGTATCAGAAAAGTCTGATTGAAAGAACTATCCAATATATCAAGGATAGAACCGAATGCTTTGATGACTATTTTCCGTTTAGAAAAAAGAACTGTAAATTAAAACATGTACGGAATTGGCTGAATCTGTTTGTGGATTATCATAACAGTGAATTAAATGCGGTTAAGTGAACAGAGCCTAAATACTACTTAATCGTATTTATAGGTTGATAGATTAAGCTTTATTAGTGATCATACTAAATTACATTCCAGCTATAGCATTATCATTGTCATTTATTGTTACATTTTCACTTTTATTAACACCATCAGTTTTGTTAAATTCAAATGCTTTTATTGATAGCGATCAAGCAAATGGATCAATAAATCAAAAAATTAGTATCTATGGTTGTGAATCTAATGATCTTTATAGCTACCTTCATTGTGATCTATTTAAGAATGAATTTGAAGGCAACCATACTTCTTATAATAGTACTAAAATCGTTGATATAACAAGGGAGCCTTTTTACGTTAACGGAGTAGACGGTAAAGCAATAGATATTATTGATATGTATCATGAATATGTAGAAATCCCTAAAAGCCATCTCTATAATTCCTCTGAAATTTCCGTATCTTTTTGGGTAAAGGAAACAAATACTCCTAAACCAAATCCTGACCATAAAGTTCAGGAGAGCGCATATGCACATGTTATTTCTCATGTAAGCGTTAATGAGAAAAATGGATGGTATTTTGATCATACTCCTGATGACCAATCTATTCATTTTGTTATAGCCGACCCTTCTCTTGGTAAGACCAAATCTAATAGTGTGACTATTTCCAATTCTTCATTTACTCATATAGCTGCTACATTTGATGGTTCACAAATTGCAGTGTATAAAAATGGCAGTTTATTTCAAAATCTAGATTATTATGGAAACTATAGTTCAGCTTTCAATCTTCCTATTTATGTAGGGTCTGCATCCTATTGTAACTCATGTTTCGAATTAACAGGTATAATTGATGATATTAAATTATTTAATCGTACAATGACTGGGGATGAAATTAAGCAATTGTATCTTGGAATGGAAATTAACAGGACGACCACGAACAATAACAATAGCTCGTATGTAAATAAAGATCTTGTTGGACACTGGTCATTTGATAATACTTTAGACGATCTCTCCATCTATAAAAATAATGCAAAAATGTTCACTCTCCTTTCAAGCATGGCTTCTACACCCGATGATAGAATATTCATCTCCGAAAAGAATACAGGTAAAATAAAAATCATGAAAGATGGTAAAGTCTTAGAGAGGCCCTTTGCTGTGATAAATGATTCTTATGTTGGATGGGAACAGGGATTATTAGGTTTAGCAATAGATCCTGAATTTAAAGACAATCATTTTGTTTATCTATACTATACCTCTATTAGTGCCGAGGGAAACTTTCCTGTTAACAAAGTAATCAGATTCACTGAGAAAGATAATGTGGCTGTAAACGCTACCGTTCTATTAGATAATATACCTGCCGACGATGGCTATCATACTGGTGGTGCGCTTGCAATAGGCCCAGATGATAAGTTATACATTACGGTGGGAGACGCTACTCTAGGTAGTGTTGCTCAAAACAATTCTTCATTATTAGGAAAAATACTTAGAATAAATAAAGATGGAGCTATTCCGTCAGATAATCCATTTCCAAATTCTCCGATATACACCCTTGGTCATCGAAATATGTTCGGTATTGCATTTGATAGTAAAGATAAGATTGGCATAGTAACTGAAAATGGTGACGAACTTTATGATGAGATAAACTTGATAAAGAAAGGTGGAAATTACGGATATCCAACCTTACAGCCTGCAAATATTTTGCCAGAATTGTCAAATTCAACTTTGGATATCAAACCCTTGAGAAGTTATAAGCATGTACCAGGTCCTACTCAAGCTTTGTATTATCCGGGCGATAAATTCCCATCTTTGAAAGATAATTTCTTGTTTGGAACCTATACAGGACATATTTATGCTATTCACATAGATAATGCTTCTGAAACTATCGATTCTGAACAAGACATTCAATTAGATAGATATCCATATGAGTCGATCATCGGTATAGCTCAAACTAGCGATGGGAATATTTACTTTGGTGCCAATAGCGTATACAAATTGGACTCGGTTTTTAGTGGTGAAGACCCGTACCAAGTTTTATATCCTGTAACGATAATTCGAACTGAAAATATTATTGTAGACGGTATATATCCACAAATAGCTACTTCAGTAACCATAGATCTACAGTCTACTCCCAACGATTCTGAAACAAATAGTACTCAATATATCAAACTAAAGATGTCAAAGTCTATTATAGATGAAATTGGGAATGTGACTTATAGTGTAGCATCACAAAACGAAAGTCCTCAAAGAAATATCCCATTTTCTGTAGTTGATCTTGATTCCAAACATAATGAGATTACTATACCTCTAAAATTTGATTTTACAGATATTAGAGTAATCATTAATAGTAAGGCTTCTAATAATGCATAATCAACAACAA
>JBGTFK010000240.1:0-18771 GCA_041747305.1 Candidatus Nitrosocosmicus sp. | reverse complement strand
TGTTCAAAATGCTGGAAGAAGCCAGATGGCTGAGGGTTTCTTTAAAAAATATGCTCCAAAGTGTTATGAAGGTACAAGTGCAGGTACAGTCCCCACCTCTCAAATCAATCTGGTTGCAGTAGATGTCATGAAAGAGGTTGGCATAGATATTAGTAAACAAAAACCTAAAGATTTGACAGAAGACATGATGACCAATCGATCAACCCTACAAGATACAAAATGCTAATTAGAATGGATAACGAATCACGTATTGCTGGTCTTATGGAAGGTATCTGTTTCAAACAATATATGATACACTATAAGACTAGCTTTATATGTTGGGAATTATGACCCAGTCTATTTCAAATAATTAATCTATACAACCCAGCTAAATAGATTTAGTTAGACGGCAAAGCATTTTTCTCTTTATTAATTTTATTTCAGAAAAATAAATGGAGAGGATGAAATTTTAAGGTCCTTCTTAAATAGGGGGTTTGTATCCCTTCAAATCTTCACCATTGACCACATCTTCTTCTGGAGGCACGTAATCCACCACTCCTGATCGTTTCTTCCCCGGGTATTTTTTCTGTGTTGCCAATGCAACGGCTATAAAGACCACGAAAGAGACTATTGGCGGTATCATTGTATCAATACCAGCATATTCTAATGGAGTAACATAATACAGTATCAATCTTAATGACGAACCCAGTATTAATGATGCCATTGCAGCGGGTAAATTTGATTTTTTCCAGAACAAACCCAAAGTTAACGGGGCCCAAGCGCCGGCAAAAACTACGTCAAAGGCCAAAATTAAATAGATTCCGGGTTGAGGAATTGTAAAACCTAGCGTAAGTCCTGTTAACATTACCGGGATTGTAACCAAACGGGTTACTAGTAGCAACTTCTTATCATCCAATCCAGTTCTTTTCAACATCCCACGTAGAATATCGCGCTGGATTAAATTCCTCGAGATCGCACTCGAAACTGCAAGTAATCCTCCGTTTGCTGTGGACATGGATGCACCCACCACACCCATTAATAAAGCAACTCCAATCGGAAATGGAAGATAATGTATAGCTAGATTAGGATAGACTGTAAATGGATCGCTATCAGGTATAAAATATAATCCGATTATTCCCATCATACTTACTGGTACAACAATTGACAACGTCATCCCTCCAGCGATGAGAGCACCGCGTCTTGCCGTTTTGCCACTTCTAGCTGAGAACACCCTTTCCATGAAATCGAGTGCGACTACATCTCCTAATGCTAAAGCTAAAATTCCGGCCCAGACGGTTAATGCGCCCGCCTTTGGATCTGTTAATCCACTCAAATCAAGGAATTCGGGGGGCGCAGATCCTATGATGGTACCAAAATCTACCCCTGAAAATCCAAATACAAAGAAAAGAAATCCCGCCCAAAAAGCGCCTATGGTCATATACACTTGAAAAATATCTGTGTATGCAGATGAGAATAAACCTCCTGAAAATGTACAAACTAGTACTGCGGCCGAGATGATCAACATGCCCCAAAACAAATCAATTTGTAAAACAGTGGAAAGGATAAAACCTCCTGCAGCGAAATTACCTGCAACAAGAATAATAAAACTTATTGTCAGTAGTACTGCTGATAATCCTTCTGCTTCAACACCATATCGTCTAAAATAAAAGTCAGGTAGTGTGAGCATGGACATTTTATTTAACTTTTTAGCATAAAATATACCAGTAATAAGCAAACATAAGCCTAATCCGATAGGAATAGCGGCACCAGCCCAAAACCCGAATTGAAAAACAAGCGATACATTTCCTAACGATGCGTTTCCATCTATTGATTGAGATGCAAGCATAGTTCCTACAAAAATTAATGGCAAGCTTTTTCCAGCAACCATATATCGTCTACTACTTTTTTTTACTAGAAGTGATGTTAATATACCAACAGTCAATACTAATCCTATAAAGGCAAGAACGGCAATACCATAACCATCTAATATAGCCAACGGATTAGGTAATTATTTTATAAATATATAAGCATTATTAAATATCTTAGAATACTAAATAAAATCTAATTATGAATTATTATTTTTACAATTTATTAATATAAAAAATATAATATAACTAATTGATCCCATTCATAATTTATTTTACCTGTCTAACTATCATTCTTGGATCGAATGACAGTCTATCATGTACCTGATTATTAGTTAATTGTTATTATGTATCTTGTATCTTGTATCTTGTATCTTGTATCTTGTATCTTGTATCTTGCATTCTATCATATCTGTAATTAGAGGTAAACAAGGAAGAGAAGAACCAGTTCTTGATACCCAATGAAACCCGAATACTCCTATCCCTCATTTTACAGAACTATAACCCATCTTGCATCTGTGCCAATAACTGAACTGGAAATATTCCTTTTTCTTCAGAGATTTATGCCACACTTTACTTTTGTTAACAGTCATGTAAATACATGATTGCTTTCTCCATGGAAACTGATTGTGCTTGTTTTGTCTGAATGTTTTTTTGTATGAGTCATGTGTCCAATCAGATACTGCTTTATAAATATCGCGTTTATGTGTTGCCATTACATATGGTCTGTCAATATTTTCTCGAATAATTTGGTTTCCAATTCAGGCGTCTTTCCTCAATATCGTCACTGATTGATAGTCACTGTCAAAAGTACTACTATCAGACAGCGATTATTTGGATAGATCGCAAGCAGGCCTTCCTTATCTTTCTGTTATGAGGCAAGTCAATTATTGAAAGATATTAATAAAACGACCTATTTTAAACAGAACTAGTCCGTATACACCATAAGGCAACGGAAGATTATGAAGTAGAATACACAATAGCTGTATCTCTATGATGATGCTACTAGTCACTAGAGTATGACCATTCACAATCTGCAAGGCTTCTATGGGGGTGGTATCTGTTTCAATCAAAATATGATAGGTATTTGATATCTTTATTTTTTAAGGAAAATAAAATAATAAGGCTTTGGCCCCATTATGTAAGAGTTCTAAAAATCTTGTTCTATATCCGAGTAAATGCAATTTCAATCATGTTTATTACCGCAATAATAATTACGATATTAATTACAATTATTGAATACATTAGACGTAGATTACGTTATTTTTGAAACTCGAAAAAATTCACGAAGACTTTATTCGACTGTCGAACTTTTTTTAAAACGTAGTTTACTTACAAATATTTATTAATTATTAATTAGCTAAGTCTCTTGATATATAATGGGAATGGAATTTTATGGTGATTCTTATAAAGGAAATGATGAACCAATATTTGTTGGTATACCAACATTTCTAAAGTTACCAATGGTAAAAAAGTATGAAGAATTAAAGAAAATCAATCCAGATATTGCAATTGTTGGTGAGCCATTTGATTTTGGAACCACTATAAGACCCGGCGCTCGATATGGCCCCAGGGCAATTAGAGCTGCATCTACTGTTCCCTCTCCACCATATGAGCATTTTAATATAGAAACGGGGGTGGACCCTTTTGGTGTTTTTAAAGCAGTAGATTATGGAGACGTCAATATATCTCCGGGCGATGTGATCGAATCCCACAGGCGAATGACAAATAAAGTAAAAGAGGTTCTAGATATTAATGCAATACCGATTATTTTAGGAGGGGATCACTCTGTAACATTTGCTAATGTTCGGGCTCTGTCAAAAAAATATAAAAACATTGGAATGATACATATAGATTGTCATGCGGATTGTGCACCTCAAGGACTCTGTGGTTTCAAATATGATCACGGTGCTCATATTCGGAGAATAATGGAATTAGGTTGTCTTAAAGGCAAGAATTATACTTTAATAGGTCCCAGAGGATATTGGCCCGGACCTGATTTATACAAGTGGATGGCAGACCAAGATTTTCAGTGGTTTACCATGCTTGACGTAGAGGAACTAGGCATAGATCAGATAGCTAAAGAAGCCGCAGATAGGGCAAATGATAACGTAGATGCAGTGTATGTTAGCTGGGATATTGACACATTTGATCCGGCCTATGCACCAGGTACAGGAGAACCAGAACCAAATGGTTTAACATCTAGAGAAGGTATGCGATTAATGAGATTACTTTCAACATCATTCGATCCCGATAGATTTGCATTTGATCTTGTTGAGGTTTCACCAACATATGATGTAAGTGATGTTAATTCCTATAATGGCGGTATTACTTCGGGTTTGGCTAATAGGTTAATAGTAGAACTCATGGCCGGATTATCATTAACAAAGAGAGGCGAAACTGAAGGGAAGCCTGTAAGACCAAAGTTCTATCGGGGAAAAGGACATACATATGATTTTGGAAATGGTCCTAAAGCAAAAATTCCAAAAAGGGGGAAATAATCATCTAATTTTGTATAATATTTCAATTTACTATGTAATAATAATGGATAAAATCTTTTTTTATTTTTTAAAATTAAACAATAAGTAAAAGAATACTATCAAATTTTTTAAACTTAATAATAATGATGACTAGGACGTTGAAGTTTTCCTAATCGATCAAAATAATGATCATGTTTTTTTTCCCCTCCCTCATGAGAATGCTCTGTTCCATCTTCATGTGTATGAGTATTCATTAAAGGTTTTTTGATTAAAACATCATCCACGTTTAACAAAAGACGACTCACCTCTATAGCCGTATTCAATATCTGTTCTTTTACTATGGAAGGTTCAATAATATCCCAATCCAATTCTTCAATATTCTTGTTTAGAATATTAATTCCAAACAACGTCCTATTTTTATCAGAGGAATTCTTTGATAATTTAGTCCTAAATTGAATAAAAGAATCAATTACATTCATACCAGAATTTTTTGCAAGTATCATAGGAATTTCCTCTAATGCTTCTGCAAATTTCATTAATACAATTTGGTCTCTTCCATTAAATTCCAAAGCTTTTTTTTGTATATGGTGTGCTATTAATGCCTCACTAGAGCCTGCACCAATTACAATTGATGGTTTAGATATAAAGCTTTTTATGAGTAGTATGGTACTCAGTACAGCACGATGATATTCATCAAGTATCATTTTTGAATTCGCCCGTAATAATATAGTTACGGATTTTGGGGATTGGCATTCTTCGATAAACACCATTTTATCTTCACCAACCAATTTTTCAAATACCTTTCCAGCATAGCCTAAGTTCTCTTTCAGTTCAGAAGAGTTTAACTCTTTGATTATCCGTCCACCGGTAGCTTTTTCCAACCATAATAAATCGTTCTCTTTTACTCTTCTTATTGACATTATCCCGGCTTTGGCCAAATAGGATTGTGCATTTAAATCAATACCTTTACGAGAAATTACCACATTTGTACCACTGTCAATTATGTTCTGAATTTTGGATTGGATTATGGCTTTTTCTTCCTTGAAAAAAAGTTGCATATGATTAGGACTATTAGCACATATTTCTGCATCTATTTTTGTTCTTTTTAGTTCAAGATCTTCATCAAGCAAAAGGACATTCGCATTCTCAATACATTTGGGCATAGAATTATTATCTATAGTTTTATCTATCAAAATACCATTTATTAATTGGCTGTCATCTGTATTGCCTATTTTTTCTTCTATTTTTATATCATCTACATCTAAAGTATTGTTTTCATAGTCATAAACTGCTTTAATTGCATTAACAGTTATTTCGGTAATTTTATTTGTTTCATATTGATCGTTTTGAGCAATTACCTTTGTTCCAAGACAAGTCTTTGCAAGTTTTTCAATTATTGTAATATCTTTATTGCTAACTTTCTTAGAAATATTTTCTAACAACTCTAAAGATAGTTTCAAGCCGATATCATAACCGTTGCTAATTGTTGCTGGGGATATGTTCTTATCCAATAACTCTTCAGCTTTTTCCAAAAGGGAGCCAGTAAGAATTACAACCGAGGTGGTGCCATCCCCTACTTCATTATCAACGGTAGTGGATGCATCAATCAATACCTTTGCTGCAGGGTGACCTACGTCAATTTTACGTAAAAAGGTTGCACCATCCTTGGTCAAAATCGATTCTCCAATTATATCTATGTATATTTTTTCTTTTCCCAGAGGTCCAAAAGAATTTACGATTAAATCTTTTATCATCCTGATTGCTAACAAATTATAACGTCTAACTTGTCCTCCTGTAGTCCTCGACGTATCTTTACCCAATACTCCCAAATGTGACATAATTTTTTTATTAATTACAATGGTTATATATATAATCTAGTGTAGTTACTTTACAAAAATATCTTAATTGGGTTCAAAATATAAAGTGGTTTATATACCTGAAATAAGATAAAGTATGTTGTTTCCATTTATTTTCAATACTTTTTTATAGTTATTAATTATTAATTTCTATATGGCATGTGTATCAACAGATATTGAAATTGAGGATGCATCTAAAAAGGCTATTAAAGCACTCTACGGTCCAGATATTGAAAACTTCAAAGTACGTGAAGTATTTCCAAACTCTTCGGAAGAGATTGTTATTAATAGTGAGGAACAAAGTAAGAAATCAAGAGACTCGTGGGATATTCAAGTTACCTTTTTATTAAATAATCAGCAATATACGGTGGATCTCATAATTCATGAAAGCGATGGACAGGTAAGTTATGTTAGACTTATTGACAAGATGACGCCATTATAGATCTTTAGAATGCTTTTTAATAATATTTTATTAGCCTCTGATGGTTCTGACGCTTCGAATAGAGCCGCTGAATACGCTATTTATCTTGCAGGTTTAGAAAATGCAACTCTTACTTTCATTCATGTTATTGATAACATCAAACAAGGCGGAGCAATAGGCCTTAGAGCCCGTTACGGGGATATGAAATTAGTAGAAGGGTTTAAGAGAGCTCGAAGGCAGGATGCCGAGGAATGGGTAAAACCTATTCAAGAAAAGGCAAACAGCAAGGGCATTAAAACGCGTGTTGCAATATTAGATGATGAAGGAACTTCAAAGGCGGAATTAATTATACAGTATATAAAGGATAACAACATCGATCTAGTCATTTCTGGTTCAAGAGGTCTTTCAAAGTTTAAGCAATTGCTATTAGGTAGTATCGCTACACAGTTAATTAGTTACTCTACATGTCCCGTGTTGGTAATTAGATAACATGTCTAAATACATTAGTTAACTTTTCTTTATATAATTTGTGAGTATTTCTTTAATAAAATCCTTCATATCAGTATCATTTTGTTTTGCTTTCTCCTCTAGACTATCCCACAGATTTTTATCCTTAGTTTTGGAAGGATTAAAGACCAGTCGTACTGTTAATAGTCCTTTTGGTGCACCCCGCTTTACACCCACTTTTAGCATCTCCTCTTCTAAGGAATCGAGGGATGTAGTTGAAGCTAATTTGTTTTGAATATCTTTTGGTTGTCTTGCTATTTTTATAGCTTCATATAATGTAATCTCCTCCCTTTCTAACTTATTTTGTAATTGCTTGGGGAGAGTTAAAATGCTCAACCATTCACTGATCGTACTTTTTGGCAGTCCATATTTTCTAGATACTCCTGTGATTCCAGATTTTGTTGAGTCAGACAGTTTTTTAACCATTATAGCTTTTTCTAAAGGGGATAGATCTTTTCGTATCAAGTTTTCAAATAACGAAGCAGCTTCTGCCTCTGCTCCTTTTAACTTTGTGACAACTACTGGAATTTCTTTATCGCCTTTATTACGGAGAGCAAAGAACCTTCTCCGTCCTATTAATAATTTGTATCTCTTTGTTTTAGGATCAAAACGTACTACCAGTGGTTGAAGCAAATCGAATTTTGAAAGATGCTCCTTAATTAGATTATCGCTTTGATCTTTACCAAATACCATATCTTTACGTACGTTTTCTTCTGCAATGTCGACAAGAGTAATAGGAATGCTTTTAATTTTCATTTGTTAATGATTAGATAGTATCATATGTATTTATTAAAATTTTAACTCTAAATTCTGAAATAGGGCTTTTATTTATACCATATATAGATATTTTTTTGAATATACATTCGCCAATTGCATTGGTTGTGTTAATTAGGAAAAAATCCTATATCTAGAAGATGTACATTTGTAACGTGATCCGTAATAGAGATTGAACGTCCTCAAAGTAGATCGCGTATGGTCAGGATTTGTACTTTCTTGGATTATTCTTTAGAAATATTGTCTAAGAACTATTATTCTTATATATCGTTTGGTAAAGTTACATTGCAACGTAGAATTCGATTCAAAAAACAAACCGACAAAAATTAGCACAGAGAAAAAGAAGATTACGATACATCATAGATAAATCTTGATAGAGATTGACCCTACAAAAGACGAATTTCACTTTCAAAGGTAAAGAATGGGAGAAATAGAAGGCCGTAACACCTGTGTCTTGATAAAGATTACAACTTCGAACCTGAGGAGTAGAAACTAATCAAACGAGGATAAGATCACATATTCCTTATAAAAGAAAAAGAGGCGAGGAAGAAGAGATCAAGGGTGGATCACAACAGATTTCAAATCATAAAAAATATTCTGCAAAAAGATGGGTTGTAGAAAGAACCAATTCGTGGCACAACAGATTCAGGAAACTGTTCACAAGGTATGAAAAGAAGGTAGAGAACTACCCTGGGTGGGTACAGTTATCATGAGCTATTGTTTCAAAATGAACTAACTAATTGGAAAAGTAATATTGGGAAGCAACAGAGCCTGCTAATTATTACAATAGGAAAATATAATAATCAATATTCATTCTTATAGTATGAGTTTAGGTGATAAGATTTGTTTAAAATCTTCAAAGATCTTTTTAAATCAAATGATAACTCTGTTGTCACCGGTGAAAAACAAAATGAACAAAAAGTAATCCTGGAAGAATTAATAAAACAAGGCGAAAAAGAGGCAAATAGACATAATTTTGCTGAGGCAATAAAATGTTTTGATAAAGCAATTAACATAGATCCAACCTATGACTGTTCATACGGGGATAAGGCATTAATATTAGGTAAAATTGGAAGAATAGATGAATCCTTAACGATGTATGCTAAAGCACTGGAATTAAATCCTAAAAATTCAATAACATGGTATAATAATGGATTAGCCCATTTTAGTTTGAAAAATTATGATGAGGCAATAAAATGTTTTGATAAAGCTATTGAAAATAATGAAAGGTATGCAAAAGCATGGTATAGTAAGGGCAGATGCTACGATTTACAAGGAAATGCAGAGAAAGCTCAACTTTGTTTAAATCAGTCTAAAAAGATAGATCCTCTTTTATTTACAAGAATAAAAAAGGTCCCAATTAAATAACATAATTTACTGAATTATTTTGTTATATTTTACAGTTATACTTGTATAAGTCGCTGTTAACCTGAACCATTATTTCCTCATTATTATGATAAACAGATAGGTTTAACGTATGTAACCAAATACAAGGATGAAATAATCTGGAAAAATGAATGGCTTGCCCTTCCTGTTTTTGTTCATCACTTCTAATTCAGAACCCCAAATATCAAGAATAATCATAGAAAAAAGGATCTCACCCACCACGTCGAATCATATAGTGATCTATTATGAGAAGGCCAGTCTATCACAAATAATTAATCTATACAACCCAGCTAAATAGATTTAGTTAGGCGACAAAGCATCCATTATCAATATTTGATCAATCAAAGATAGAAAATATATAGAAAAATCTGGACTATATTTAGTTCTGAAAAATCAGAATGTACGATTTTGTCTAGGGGTTCTAAAATTATCAGGATATTTGCTCATTTTTATGTTTTTAAATCTAATTGTATCATCAATTAACGAGTGAATTTTAAGACGCAAGTCCATTAAAAAGCTTATGACGTCTGTACTTTGTCCTGGTTCAAAATTTAGCTGAACTTCCTCTATTATACTATCGAGTCTAGCAAGAGTAATTTTTAATGCGAGGGAAGTTTTCTTGGTTACTCTAAGTGTTTTCATATTCTTAAAATTAATATTTTCGTTTGCAATTAATTCCAAGTCGTCACCTGAAATACTCTCTTTGGAAAATACAGATTTTACTTCTCTAATTTGTCGAATGGTCAATTCATTTTCTATAATATGATCTGTAAAATGAATAATATTATTTGGTGAAACAGTAGTTAATTCCAAGGCCTGACTTATGCTCAATTTGTTTAGCATTATTTTTTCTTTGACATCCTGTGGAAGTTTTAAAAGTTGAATCCTGTGCGATACATATTCCTCACTTTTACCTATTTTTTTAGCCAATTCAGTAACACCGCCCCAGCCCAACTCCTGGACATATTTTCTAAACGCCTCTGCTTCCTCAAGCGCGCTCATCGATTTTCTCTGAATGTTTTCCGTTAATTGAATTTCAAATGCTTGTTTGTCGTTCATTTCCCTTATTTTGCATGGAATATGATGCCACCTAAGGTACTTGCATGCATAAAAGCGTCTATGGCCAGCAACTATTTCAAAGCCATTTTGATAAGGACGTATCAAAATAGGCTGCAGTAACCCATGCTCCTTGATACTCGAAATGAGTGATTCTACTTCTTGATAATCATTATATTTATCTCTAATTGAAAATTGTGATGGCCGAATCATTTTTATTTCTATATGTTCCACTATACTGGTATCGAAGGCATGCATAAATTAAATAAATTAATCTAATACTTATACGTTTTTATTTCTTGAAATCTTATACAAAATTTAAATAAAAATTGTAAATATCATAAAATCAATAATTTATACTATAAATTATGATTATATCACATTTATGTTCATACATTAATTTAGCCACGAATAAATAGTGTTCTGATTATTTTAGAAGCATCTTTGCAAATTTAGTATGTGAAAAAGATCGATGTTCCTTTATGATGGAGAACAATCAAACAATTGGCCTGATTCTTGGTATCTTGTAATTTATCTTTTTTTTTGAGGAATTAAAAATGGTACAAACAATTTCACATATTCTCAAGGTAGTATTTGTTCTGTTTTCTTTTAAAATACCACAAAGACTGGAAAATCTTCATATCTGAGGGCACAACTCATAAAATTCTACTAATTTAAGAAAGAGTTGTCGGATTCCATTTTATAAGAAAAATTTGAAAGAATGCAATTATTTTGCAAAGATTAAAACCAATTCATCAGAATGAAAAAGATTTGAAAGATACAAGAATCAATTGAAGTATAATATTAAAAGGTACTTTGGAACAATAAATGGCCATAATCATTAATCATTTAATCGAAAATAAATACATAATGGATTGATAAAATAAACTAATTTTAAATGTTACTTCAATTTTGGTTGGGCTTAAAATAAGTGAATGAATGTATAAACGAAATTATGTTACTTGTTCATTAATTTCCAAAATAAGAAATTAAATTGAAATTAAAGGTGATAAAGTGAGTTCACACGCACTAAACCACATCTAATCTATTTTGTCTGTTAATGTCGTCCTCCTACCAGTTACGCCAGCGGCAATAATTTGGAATCCGATTACCAGTAGTGCTATGGATATCATATAACCAGCTAAAATTGCACCCCATAATGGAGACACCATTATTAGTATGGCTATTATGATGCTGAATATACCTGCAATAATACCGAATGCTCTTGATCCTTTACTTATAGACCTTTCACCCAAGCTATGAACTATTCTAGCTATACCATCAACGAACAGTGCAATAGCAAGTACAAATAGCAAGAATACACTTGAACCTAGAGGATATACCAAGACAATAATTGCCACTATAAGAACTAGAATCCCAAGACCGACTGTACCCCATCTAGATGATCCTGGAGCTGGACTGAAAAGTCCAATTACAATCCTCTCGAGTCCGGTAAAGAACAAAACTACGGCTAGTATGTAAACAACAGAGACAAACGCAATTGTAGGGAAAAGTAAAGCTATGCTTGCTAGGACCACAACTATTATTCCTAAACCAATCTGTACTGCACGCATCCATCCTGGAGACTTTGTTTCAGAAAACGTCATACATTATTCAATAATGTCTGCTTATATAAGGGTTGGATAAAAAGTAACAATGTTAATGTTCTTTTATATTTCGTATCCGATGTATTGGTGTCTAACTATCTAGTTAGATCGTAATTTGATAATCATTACGATTACTAGTTAATTTGATTCATAATATGGATCAATTGTCAGGTGACAAAATCATTCTTTCATACTACTTTTTGGAATCGCCAGATTCATGGTTAGAAATGAGGAATAAAAAGCAGGGGCAAATCCTTATGGCTTCAAATTCGCTTATTCTCTGAATAGGTTATATCAATAGTCCGTTTTGTCTATGATAGGGTCAAGAGAAATCACAACCAAGTTCGGGAAAAACAGACCAGGATCCCGGCCATATTTTTTAAGAATTATCAGATTGTAAGGATATAACATATATGCAGTATTGAAAATAACCAATAATATATACAAAGTGACGGAACGAGTATCAAAACATCAAATAATGATCGATTAATGTATAACAAATGGAATGGAGTGATTGCATGAGCAAAATTAATATGATTTCTAATATTTGCGTCAGTTTAGAAATAAAGACAATGAAATAATCGGGTTAAAGGAATCAAATAGAAGATAAGCGACAGTAAATTGTTTATAACACCAGTCAATCAGGTTAGGCTAATAATCCTAATGGTAAATCTATGGTCTAATAATTTGGTTTGATATAAATATCCCCATTTCAAATTTTTAAAGTCATAATATATCTAGTTTCAAATATGTTGAAAAAATGATACATTTGCATCGCCTGTTTACACGATAAATACTACCGTATAGTACTATTCAAGAATAATTGATAATGCATTGTGATATTTACCAATAATTCATCCCTTTCTGCATTGTAAAATAAATACTGCTTAATACAAAAAATAAGGATGAAATATCTACTACAAGGTAAATCAGGTTAATATAATATTGGATGCAATAGAGTTTACTTTCTAGATTTTATTCACATGGAAGCAAGTCAAAAAGGTCGGCACTATGATAACACGATCTTTTAAAGTTTGGTATTTTAAGTCAAGGAAACATCAAGGACATAAATTGTCTCTTAACTAGGATCATATGGTAAGAAAAGACATAAAGTATTTTCCAAAATGTATAACTAAATAAAAAGAAGATACCAGAAAAATATCATTGATTAGATATACGCATATACGCATGGGTTTTCCATTATCAATATTTTGTTTCATGAACAGGAACCAATTGGAATTCTTCAAATAAACATTAAATGAAAGAACATGTTTAATCCAATCTAGGGTTTATCATTAATCGAATCAAACCATAATAATTACAGAATACTATACTAAATCTCATGTCTGTAGGTTTTAAGACCAGCCATTGTTTTATTTCTAATATGTTTAGTGAATCAGAACTCAAGGCAACACTTTTTGGATTTAACGAAACCGGGGGATCAATATTGGTCATCCTGTAAAAAGAATAATCAACCAAAGCAAATTGGTGAAACAAGGTCGATTTGTTTGTATTCTATTACTCTACAGAACCAATTTCGGGGCATAATACTTTTTATAATGAGACGCATACTAATTAGCAGAATAACATGTTTTCTAAAATTTTAGTTGGTATAGATGGATCAGAATATTCTAGAAATGCTGTTAATTATGCTTTAGATCTTGCTGTAAAATACGGTTCGGAATTATTTCTTTTAGCGATTGTTCCTTCTAAAGTTCATCATGGTGACTCATCAGGAGTATTTGGTATGGTAACTCCATCTTATTTTGATGAATATAAGAAGGAAGCTGGAAAGTGGTTTGAAGAAATAATAAATCACGTAAACAAGGAAACTACGATAGATGCCGGTACCAGAGTCAAATCAGAAGTAATTTCTACCCCATTTTCCACTCCAGCTTCAATTCTAAATTATGCAGAAGAGAGAGACGTCGAATTGATAGTAGTCGGCACAAGGGGAAACTCGGGTCTAAAAAAAATGTTACTCGGTAGCGTAGCTTCGGATGTTGTTACTTATTCTTATTGCCCTGTTTTGGTAGTTAAATAAGATCTATTTTATCTTTTGTAGGAATCATACAAGCAATAGTACAAACAAGATTAATAATATCTATAGATATTTATATTAAAATATTTTATTGAGAACGATACTTGTAAAGGATTTACTTATCAAATTATATCAATTCATCTTGGTGTAATTTATCTAATAGTGGTCTCAAATTAATGCCAATTTCTTTTTCCCCTAAAATTATGTTGGAACCGATGCCCAAAACTATAGATAGCATATTTCTATCTTCCCTAGCAGTATAAATTGAACTTCCAAATATTTTGAATTCAAGATGATTGTCATGTATCCATTGCTTCCATTTTCTTGTTCTTTGAGCATTTTGTTCTAATGAGTTTATCACATAATCCAAATCAATTCCTTCTTCATTATCAAGTAATTGAAGTTTAACCATAGGAAGCATGACATTTCCACCTTTCACTGATTGTTTTTCTTTATTCATTTGTTCTATTATTTTACCTTCAACTTCATGAGCGTCTTGCGACTCATCCTTATAATCGTCCATATCGATGTCGTAATTTGGGAAAAAATAGCCTGTTAAATTTTTATCCCAATCGTATATTTTGTAAACTGTATCAATATATTCTAATTTCCACAGTGGATTGTCTCTATTTCCCCTTCCAAACATAATAAAACAAAGTGTTAGTTGGTATTTTTATGTTGATAAAACAGTATTCACTATTTCTAAGATTTTTTTGGTACGAAATAAGATAACTCTTGTTGACTTTTACCGCTTTTTGTAGATAATCTTAAAAATGTGAAAATCCAAGACTATGTTCAAGCAGAATAACATTTGATTTTACTTTTAGGTAAACTGCAGTTGTTTGGTCCGTACAAATTCTAAATCATAAAAAAATTGGTTTTGTTTTAGACTTTGTATGATTCTAGTTCGCTTTTACTGATTTTTAAAAATACTTCTGCGCCATTGTATCCCTCAACCTTATCTTTTGGTAAGCTATACTCCTTGCGATCTCCCTGAGATGTAATTATTACTGAATCGTCATTTACAGCATCCACATTCCCTGCATCTTCAAAGTCTTTTGATCTCACATTTTTATGTATAATAGTTTCCCAATCTTCTATCGAATCTGCCATATTAATTCAACGTATTCTCATTAACGAATTATTTAAGCATTTATTTATTTAATAATTATTTGAAAGAGGCATTTATGTAATATTTATGCAATATAACATTTCTTGTGATGGATTGACAAAAAAATAGTACTTTTATTGCTACTGGATTGGCCGCAAAAAAATATCATGTTTCTATTATTGCTTTTGAACAGGAGATGAAGTTGCAAATAACCTCAGTTAGTGGATTAATAGGAGCATAAATCATTATAGTTAAATTCTCAATACCTGAACATTTTTATGGTCAGAAGCATTCCTGAGCCGAAGCTTGTCTTGGTCTTTCAAGGTGGTGGGTCGCTTGGAGCTTACGAAGCAGGAGCTTACAAATGGATCTATGAAATCTTAAAAAAAGAAACAGTAATTCGATTTACAACAAATCTACATTTGATATAATCTCCGGTTCCTAGATAGGGACTATTGACGCGACTATACTAACAAGTCGTTTAATTGAGACTGGCTCGTATGAAGGTTTATCTGAAAAATTAACTGATTTTTGGCACTATCTTTCTAAGGAATCGATGGTCGAAAAGAATCCTTTTTTCGAAGATTGGTGGGATTTTTGGCATTCAATTTATAGCCATGTTGTATCAGGAGAAGATGTCAGAAGGTACTACTCGTCCAAAATATTTTCTCTACTTGGGGTACCCAATGTGTTCACTCCAATGACACCACAGTGTGACAAAGTTTTTTGATCTCCAGAATACGTGGTACAGATTTGACATTCGACCTTTAAAGAAAAGCTTGGAGCGAATCTAAAAAGTATAAAGTTGAGCAGAGAAAATTGTGGGATGGCGGTCTGATGAATAATACTCCATTAATGAGTGCCATTTATAAACATAGAGACTATTGGTATCATACGAGAGCCACAGCAAATAATATTCCTTCCTTAGGGATAGTCATAGTAAATCTCCACCGTTCTGCACAAGGATGAGATCCCCCTTGATCATGACGGAGTCCTAAATAGAAACAACGATATAATTTTCTCAGACAGATCGATTGCGGAGGAGGGATATCTATTGATTATTTCAGACTATTTTGATTTAGTTAAACGTTTTACAGATCTGCTGATTGAATCAGGGATAAAAAAAGAGAAAATATATAGATTCGATTTTGGATAGAGAAGTATACTGACATACATTAGTCCGTAGATCTAAACAGATACTTTTTAATATCCAAGTTGAACCTTCTTTTCCTATAGTAATCAGATATCGCCTGTTTAACCCGTGAGAAACTAGAGTAGTAATTTGGCAATATGTTACCTTTACCCTGTCTCCAGCATTCCTCAACAGCATTAAGGAAAGATGAACCCACAGGAAAATACTCTACTTTTATCGTTTTACTGTTTCTTTGAAAGTACTCTTTTACCATCTTTGATTTGTGTTGAGTTGCTCTATCTATAAATATGACAAATTTATTGAACTTCTTTTTTACTTGGTCTAGATAGTCAGTGAAAGATTGACTGTCAAATTTATCATCTTGTCTGAATAACTGTTTACCGTCTAAAGATAATACTCCATATACGATTGTTTTTTCGTGAGATCCGGTGACTGTAGCCATGGGTCTTCTCTCTCTCTGATAATCCATCTTCTTTTTATCATAATAGAGTCATGGATGAAGATGGATTCATCCTGTACAAGCAGGTTCCAGCCTTTCTTAAGCGTGTTTAGCGCTTGATGTGCTTTTTTTAAAATCTTTTCTCTCCTGTTCTGATGCTCTCCTTACAAATCTTTTCTGTGGCATCTTTTGTGAAAAGCCCCACTGATGAAGTAGTCTTCTAATATGAACTTCATGGTACTTGACACCTGTTTTCTTTTTGATAATGTCCATTACCTCTTTGGTATCCCATCCGGTTTTGCTTGCTGACAACTCTGTTCTTATTTTCACGATTTCCTCTTTTTCCATGAAGGGTGGCCTTCCACTTCTTGGTTTGTCTCTTAACCCTTCTAATCCTTCATCGTTGTATCTTTTGTACCATTTATAGGCCCAGGCTCTTGATCTATGAAGTTCCAAAGCTACTGCTATGATGTGCTGTTTATCAAATGATACTCTGATTATTAGCAAGAGTCTTTCCTTTACAGAAGCATCATGTTCATTCTTGTAGGCCTTGCCTAGTATGCTTGATTTCAACTGAATACTTTATCACAGTCAATGGTTAGCTAAAAACTTGTCTTTGAAATTAAGTTTGTCAGTATAAGACCTCACGGTATGTTTTCCAAATTAAGGACTTACAGAAATATTGTGAAAGGACGATTCAATATAACAGACATGATCAGAATAGAAAGAAAGAAAGAATGACGAGGATACGATTTCAAATAAGACATATGATTTCTCTTCCAAGAGAATAAACACATTATTAAAACAAGGTTATTCTGATTTGATTGAATATGGGAAGATACATCATCAGGACAAGAATAAAGACAAAATAAATAAGTAAGCGGTACATTCTGGAAATTTTGTTCCTCATTTTCAGTCTACTTTGATAATATTTCTAAAGTACAATGTCAGCTAGAAAGCATGTAAACAAGCCGCAATTAATATACCTAGAAGGTACCATTTTATTATCAGACAGACTAGAAACAGAGCATCCTCAGCTAGGTACTCCAAAATTGAGATCATCTTTTTAAATTACTGAAAGTATATGTGTAGATGTTTCAAGTCTCTACTGGAAATCAAACTTTCAACCTAGGACTCGTAGTTGTCGATATGCAAAACGGGTTTGTAAGCAAAGGGGGATCTTATGATCTTTTAGGAATGAATACACAGGAATACCAAAAGATTATCCCCAAAACCAAGGAGCTGATTGCCTTTTGTAGAAGTAAGGATATACCAATATTTTATACAGAAGCCGTTAGAGAATCAAGTGGTATCGATCTGTTAACTCGAGTTCACAGGTTGTTACCTTTAGCAAGAGAGGAACGACTCAAAGTTCCTATAACTGTAAGAGGCACATGGGATGCTCAAACAATAGATGAAATCAAGCCTACAGAAAATGATCATGTTGTCATTAAGAGAAGAGATGGCGCATTTCAAGATACGGAATTAAGGGTTTGGCTTCAAAGTGAAGGGATCAATACATTGATTTTTTGTGGAGTAGATACTTCCATATGTGTTGAAACTTCATTACGAGAAGCATTCAACAGTGGATATGATGTAATTCTCGTATCTGACGCTACTGCTTCTGGAATTCATAGGCACTATGAAACAACACTAGAAAGAGTACGAGATTATTACGGTGTGGTGGTAGATGTAGAACGTTTCTATAAAATGATAACTACTCTGGAAAATATCAAATCTGGCCAATTGAGCGATAGCGAACAGATAGATAGATATGATAAATTTCTTAAAGAATTCAGTTTACTTGATATCAGAAAAGATTAAAATTAATATACAAAGTAATTTAAACAGGATGGAAAGATTTCCATGAGCAGGTAAATAGGATTAGAGAAGGACGAAATTAATAGTAAAACGGTATTTTCGTCTATCATGAACGGGTTCACTTTGGCGGACAATAACTGCTCTGTTGCATGATTCGTCCAGATTACAAATAATTCATATTTCATGTCTCTAAGTAGACATAAACTTGTTATACAGCGACGCTTTAAGCATCAGCTCTTGCTTCATATTTTCCATTTTGATAGAATAAACATATT
>JBGTFK010000239.1:0-12007 GCA_041747305.1 Candidatus Nitrosocosmicus sp. | reverse complement strand
CAGATACTTGTTTATTACAACTGCAAGATGCAAATGGATAGTCCTAGAAGAGCAATCAAGTACCTAATAGGCTATTAATCTAATTCGGTTTGTGATTGTAATAGGATAAAATTATCAAGATGAATTATGACCCAGTCTCAGTTAAATAATCGAATGTTCAAAATACTAAAGGATCTGGGAATACTAATTATGACGCCCGAAGTTCAAGATGTGATTAATGGTTAAACATTGGAGAACCTTAGATGTAGAGACCATAAAGGGATTAATAGGCTGCTAGGATATATCTAAACACCGAATTTTTTAATAAACAACAGAAATATGGTAGATTTGATTCAAATTTGAATTACGTCCCTCTGGACCCGTTAAGTAAATGTGTAATTTATTTGATTAACGCTTAAATATACAGACTCTATACTAGTCTCATGAAATTTAGATACAAAGCAGTATATACTATTAACTTGATTAACAAATTATAAATCTGATTGTCGATAGACAAATCTTTGATTGATCGATACTCTAATACCGGTGGAATTTGTTTATAGAATCTAAATTCTTCGAGCTCTATTTTACTGGATTGCGATTTCATGGATTTACTCAAATATTTTTAAAGCAGTAACCTAATTTACTAATAGGATGAAAGTAATTTATAAATCAAAAATATTTATTTTTTATATTCTCTTTTTCTTCATTGGATTTGTCGGATTAGGGGGAGTTCAAACCATTTCGTTAACTGCAGCCCAAATGAATGAAACAACTGAATCTAATAACTTGCTAACATATGAGAACCCAAACCTAGGATTTTTATTAGAATATCCAGCTGAGTGGGCAAAGGAAGAAACCCTTTCATTTATGTCTCCACCCCCATCACCAAATGAAACATTATCAGCATCAAATGTGGCACCTGAATCTATAGCTGTAACCACGGAAGTTCTCTTTTCAAATATTACTTTGGATGAGTATAGTGAATCAGCTATAGGTTTATTGGAAAGCCAATTTCCCAATTTTACTTTAATAGATTCATTTGAAACAACTTTGTCTGGCTATCCTGCTCACCAAATAGAGTATACTTACACCTTAGAAGGTTTGAATTTAAAGAATATGCAAATATGGACAATTGCAGATAATAACATGGCTTATGCATTAACTTACGGAGGAATTATTGAGGAGTTTGATAGCTCATTACCTGTTATTGAGAATATGATTGAATCATTTCAATTGACTGAAATTCAGCAATAATCTTATTTTTATACTTGAATTCAGGTATTGACTCAAAAAAACAGGATCATTTTTATCTTAGAAAAGTAAAACTACATTATTCTTCCATTGTAATGGGAATTGAATGATACCTCTAACAAAGATAAAAGGATTTAACTTTTTAACACCAAATATCAAACTATCCTACCATTTTTCTAAAAGATCATATCGATTTTCATTAATTACAAATTCGGCCTTTGTCTATCGATTTAATAATTATAAAATATTCTTTGAAATGTTTATGTGTAACGCTTTTTTACAACAAAATTGTTTTCTTCAATATCTTTTTCATATGAAAAGCATTTTAAACTTGTATAAATATTTATAAAAATACATGCGGATTTACTGTGCAATTAATTAGTCTTTTTTGTGTAATTAAATTCAAAAATTATTAACGGTTCTATAACTGCTCTTCTTTTGCTTGACTTTCCATTTTTTGCAGTCGTGTATAATAATCAGAAAATTCATTCAAATGTGCTAGTGCAATCTTTCCAGTTGTTATTTCATCATCATTTGTTACATTCGTTGATAATTCGCTACTTCCGTGTTCTAACTCTACGTCTAACCCCATTCTAAATTGCTCTACGTCAAACTTAGTCCAATCAATACCTATAGACTCACCAATTCTTTTGGCATCCTCTTTTGTAAAATGCTTTTCTGTCAAGATATACTACAAATTAGACTACTTGTTAGTATTATTTTCTATTTTCAGAAAAATTATAAACTGAAGTTAATTCTTATTTCTTATACTTCCGAATTACATATTGTTGGCGTCATGAAAAGGTTGGATTTGATTCAAATTTGAATTACGTCCCTCTGGACCCGATTTCATTCCAGATGGATGTAAGTTCCGCATATTCATCTCAAATTCGTTTCTTTTTGGAATCGGTTTGTTATTAAATGGAAAGTTGTGATTAGCAATACCGTGCTTGTGTAGTTGAATATCTATGGTCTTTAAAATGAGGTTAATCTAATGACATCTTGTTTAATCTGTCTCTTAACTCTCTGAGTAACGTTTTATCTAGTGTCATCTCTTGAACATTGATTACCTTTCTATCCTTTTTGACCTTTGTGCCTAATAGATATTGTTCCTTGTATATGTCTCTCCTGTGTATCTTGTATAAATCATTAATATACAATTCTTCAGGATATGATTTTAGGCTGTCTTCTACTACCATCTAAACAAACTCCAAATAGAATAATCTACCTCCTCGTTAATATGCTTGTATTGTTTATGTTTTCATGCCAATCACCCTTCCTCTTTATCTCATCTCATCTCATCTCATCTGATCCTAACTTTAGAAATTCAGGAAAATAAATACAGAACACATGAAAAGACAGACTCAGACCATTAAACAGAATCCCGCTACTTTTTTGTTATTTATATATGTAGATAGTCACAGAGCTTGGTGGAAACAGATCCCTCCAGACTAATTTGTGTAGTTTTAATTCAAATTGTTTTAAACCTGGTGTTACTTGTTTGAACTATTAAACTAATTTTTTGCATTTAAGATGTAGAACCATGTGGCCTTCAGTAGGCATATGATTGATTTGAGACAAGAATTTCTGAATATACCCCTAGTCGTGTGATAAAAGGTTTAATTACACTAATTTTATCTATATCATTGATGACTTCTGGTAAATACTTCAATAAAGGTGTTAAAGCTTTAGATGAGCCAAATGTAGGGTATGTAGTCAGAGAAACGCCTGATAAGATAATAGTATTTGGAGGAAAAAATAAAAGGTATGATATTCCAATAAAGGAAATTGAGCAGGTGGGCGCCAACGTATTAATTGGATTAAATTTTGCTGACTTGGGTAGGTATGCGGTACCAAGAGATGCCCAGCTTCCGGCAGGTAGAAAGGACCCTTGGGGAGGGTCAGATAACCGTGTAGATTTAGCATCATATGAGGGTAAATATCCAAACACATTATTTAACAAAGGAGTTCGTGCTAAGAATTCAGACCACGTTGGCCATGTAATGAAAGAAACTAATGATAAGATAGTGATTTTCGGAGAAGATAATAAAAGATTTGACGTTTCAAAATCTGAGATTCATCAGGTGGGTATGAATGTCATACTTAAAATTGACTTTCCTGAAATTTTCCAATATGAGGTATCAAAGGAAGCACCGTTACCCACAGGCGAGCCAATAGAAACAATTGATACAGATGCATACCCAGAAGAATATGATGGTCCTAAATAACGATCCATTTTAAACCCTTTTTTGCTATTTTTTATGTTTTTTGGCTTTTAAATATTTGATATTTTATACCAAATTGATTATTGCATGTGCTGGTCTAGATTAGATTCTAGATTCATGGTAGTTAAGGCTGACTATGAAATTAAATAAATAAGATCTAAACGCATGAAGTCATCAACCCCGGACTGGCCTTTTCGATTAAAACAGAATACCCTGTAACGAGACTCATCAATTAACCAGGTCTCAAAAATGGTAAGCGCACTGTTCCAAACTGAAAGAAGCCAAAATACAACGGGTAGAATAGTATGGCAAATATGGATAAGTCAACAACATTTACCGGAGAAATATTACAATGCAACATTCAAAATTCGACCCAAAAATCACATCAATAAAAATATTGGAGCAATGGTAGAAAAATTACACTTGAATATGAATAAATCTAAGCAGAGAATAAAGATATAGCTAATGATTAAGGATAAAGTCATACTAATAACAGGGGCAAGTAGTGGAATAGGATACACAACTGCCTTAACATTGTCTAAAGCAGGAGCAACCATTGTTGCAGGAGCACGTAGGATTGAAAGATTGGAGAGTTTGAAGCAGGCAGTTAAAGATCAAAAGGGTGAAATCCTGATAAACCAATTGGATGTTACAAAGAGAGACGAATGTACCAACTTTGCTAATTTGGCCATCGATAAATATGGGCGGGTTGACGTCTTAATCAATAACGCTGGCCTCATGCCATTGAGTTTTGTAAAGAACTTAAAAATAGATGAGTGGGATAGAATGGTTGATGTAAACGTTAAGGGTGTCCTGTTTAGTACAGCAGCTGTTATACCTCACATGCTAGGTAACAAGTCTGGTCACATAGTAAATATTTCTTCGATAGCAGGTAGATTAGTTTTTCCAGCAGGGAGTGTTTACTGTGCAACAAAGCATGCCGTCACCGCATTTAGTGAAGGATTAAGACAGGAATTAAGCCAGCGATCCAACATTCGTGTTACTTGCATTGAACCAGGTGTAGTTGCAACGGAGCTTAATAACACCATTACTGATAGTTCCCTACAAGGGTTTTTGGAATCGGTTAAAAAAATAGAACCTTTGCAAGCCCAAGATATAGCAAATGCAATTTTATTCGCAATAGATTCGCCAAATCATATGAATGTAAACGAAATTATGATAAGACCTGTACAACAGGAAAGATAACATGCATGTTCTCACAGCACTCTAAGTGAATTTGATGAAGGGTTCCAGAATGGATACGCACTTTATCCATGTAATTTCACTATTTTTGGAGCATAATTTTTGTTATTTCGCCATTTTTTTAGCACATTGACTAGAGTAATCTTGATAGTAATTATAAGAAACAGGATCACATAATTTGATAAATCCCTTAACCGCAGAAATATGATATGGAAACTGCACAAAGTTTATTATTTTCGGCCTTTGCTTTTTCCTTTGCTTTTTCCTTTCTCTTTGGTCTTGTTGAAGGTACGTCTTTTGATGAGATAGAGCCTTCTTGGGGTAACTATGCCTCACATGCTGACCGAGGATTTAGTTTCAGTTATCCTTCTAGTTGGACAGTTTTAAATAATGTTCACAAGGATAACGATGTTATTACTTTGATGCCTCCGAATAACTATGACCTGTTTGGAGAAAAATTGACATTTGGAATGGAGAAATTACAATCAAACATGTCTCTTCAAGAATATTCTGATAAAGCAATAAAAATTCTATCGATAGCCATGCAAGATTTCCACCTAATAGATTCAAGCCCTTTTCTTCTTTCAGATTCAATATGGGAGAGGATCTCATTCACACATGAAACTGATAATAGAATAATTAAAGTATTGCAGTTTTGGTCCATCAAAGATGACTTTGTTTATATTATTTCATTCGGTACCACTCCAGATAGTTACTTTAGTTACCTTCCAACATTACATAAAATAATTTCTGGCGTTGAAATTTTTGCAAAAACCACAAAATACAATCCTTCCACTAATATCAAAGAATCCATTTATCAGTCTCCAGAGGGGTTTGTATTAAAATATCCAAGTAACTGGAATAAAGTCTCCGGACAAAACAGAGTTTCTTTTATAGCTAATCAAGATAATCCTCAAGATCAATATTTAGAAAGAGTTGATTTCTATTATTTTAAGAGTGACAATAATTTATCAGGTACCTCACAGGTCGAAAATGATTCCTTAAACGTTGATTTGATTGATGAAATTAATTATCTAGCAAATAACCATGAGAATCTAGAGTTGATTTCAGTGAATGATATGAATTTCACCAAGGGTTTTGGAAAAGAGCTCGTATATACTTATATTTCAAATTTGGGCGCTACCAAATCAAAAGAAATAATGATAAAAAACAACACACACTTGTTTATTATCGTATTTACCGCTCAAAAGGATGAATTTGATGAATTTTCTCCTACAGTAAATAGAGTGATAGGTAGCTTCCGACTGACTGCTGCCGAGTTGTCCTAGATATGAGATTTCTTGAGCTTGTAATACATTTATATATTTACTTTTGTAAGAAAATTCGAAAGAGACCGATAGATACGGAATGTAAACATGAATAAGAATATAATATGCAAAAAAACTCAGGATGACCTGATAAAGAAACTCAACAATCCTCCCTTATTCTCAATTATCATTCCTACTTATAATGAATCTCAGAATATTGTTAAACTGGTAAATTCCATAAATACTTGTGTCAAACATCAGGGCTGCTATGAGATAGTAATCATTGATGATAATTCTCCGGATTGCACAGTTGACAAAATTATTGAGGCTTTTGATGAAAAAAATGGGTTCTATTTGTACAAGATACGAGATACCATAGGCGTTCAGTCACATAAGCATTTTTTTATATATCCACTTCATGACGAGAGCTTTTTTATAAAGATAGTAAAAAGAAAAGAACGTTCTGGTTTGATATCTGCCATATATGAGGGATTTAAATCATCAATTAGTGACTACCTTATAGTAATGGATGCTGACTTCTCTCATACTCCCATTCATATCAATAGCCTGATTGGTGAGATCAGAAATTCAAATTGTGATCTAGTTATTGCTTCACGATACTTAAAAGGGGGCAGGATAGTAGGATGGACTTCGAAACGGATTTTTTATAGCAAGTTTGCCACAAATTTATCAAAGATCTTATTCAGATTATCAAATGTCTCAGATCCAATGTCAGGATTTTTTGTACTAAAAAGGGACGTAGTTAGGAAAATGGAATTTAATACATCGGGTTTTAAGATTCTACTAGAGATATTAGTAAGGTCTAAAGCAATAAAAATTAAAGAAATCCCATATACTTTTACTGATAGGGCAAATGGTTCAAGCAAGCTTAATTCAAAAGTAACTATTGACTTTTTTAAGAGCTTGTATATCTTGCACAAACATAATTAAAAGAGAGGAATTCGTTAAATTTGAGTGCAGTCATCGCTTATAGGTCAAATTCCCGTGACAACCTATTCTAGAATTTTATCATTCTTACCCAGTGCAACCGAAATGATTTTTGAATTAGGACTTGAGGGTGACCTTAAAGGTGTTACACACGAATGCACTTATCCTAAAGAGGCCTCACTAATACCAAAAATAATTAGACCAACTATAAGCTTTGATGAGCTGGATAGTTCTCTTATAGATAAGAAAGTAAGAGAGATGTCAATCAATAATGAACCATTATTCAAACTTGACGTAGATAAAATAAGGGAAATAAAACCAGATTTGATAATTAGTCAGAACATGTGTTCAGTCTGTGCACCTTTTGATAAAGAAATACAGGCAACATTCGAAATATTAGGTTACAAGCCACATAATTTAATACTGAATCCTACAAACCTATTTGAAATATTTCAAAGTATACTAATTTTGGGTCAAAAATTAGACAGACTAGAAAAAGCTTTAATAATTACTACTCAGCTCAAAGAAAGAATTAATACAATAAAATCTGTACTACAAGAATCCAATAAAAAGCATCTTTTAGGAAACCGGCCGAAAGTAATTTGTTTGGATTGGCTGGACCCATTTTATCTGGCGGGGCATTGGGTACCTGATATGCTAGATTTAGTTGGCGCCAATGGTCCAAATGTACAGAGCGGTTTGGACTCGCACCTGATTAGCACATTGAAAATAGCGCAGTTGGATCCAGATAAGGTGATCATTATGCCATGTGGATTTGATATTACCAGGTCCCAAAAAGAATATCTCAAGATTGAGGATTCTAACTGGGATTCATTGAGAGCTAATAAGAAAAAGGAAATCTACATCGTAGATTCCAACGCTTATTTCAGTAAACCCAGCCCTAGAATCGTGACTGGAATCGAAATATTAAGCAAGATTGTTTTTCCCGAAGCGTTTGAGCATATAAGAATTCCTAATTCAAGTTTCATCCGCATTTAATTAATTGTTGCATGATAGAATAAGACAATATACAACATATTTACTTTACCAAATAACAAATACAGCCGTTTCTCCTGGTAATATCGTAGAGTTTTGCGGGATAAGAGCGAGTAGTGCCATCTTTATTTTCATAAATCGAACCTACCGGGAAAAATACCTTGGAGTTTGGATCATCCAAATCGTCATTGTACCCATACATCAAATTTGAAATTTCAATTTCATACCTGATTGGGTATGGGGAATGAGCAATTCTGTTCCACCACTCTACTCCAGAGAAACTTTGGAGAAACTGAAAAGTAAACTGTTGTCGATCTACTTTGAGAGAAAATTTTTCATCCTCATTTGAATTGAGATCTTTCATGTAAAAATCCAGTCTCGAGTCACTATCTATGAAATTGATTTCTCTATGATACGAGTGTCCTATTTGTGGTAAGATTTTATTAAATCGATATTGATTATGACCTCTGAAAATTGCCTCAAAATAGTCCTGGTTATCAAATTGGCAAATCAAGTTTAATTCTACTGCAACACGTTGGATATTGAAAATTTCTAACAAGTATAGCATCCAAGATTTATCAGGAATCTTATTACCTTTGTCTGCTTTTATACTTAAATTATCTGTGATGATTCTAAATTTCGAAACATGTTTCCGGTAATCATTGTGTGGAGTATCGATACATCCATACCAATAATGCATAATAGATTTCAAATGATTCTGTATTTATTCTTGATACCTAGAGGATTATGACTTGGATTTCGTAAACTCCTTTATATTAAAAGAATATAAGGATCGACTCTTCGTATCCAAATGAAAAAAATTAGTATCTCCTAATTTATTAATTCTTGATTATGTCTGGAAAAATTTGGTTTTATACTCTGAAAAAAAATAATATCATTATCCCAAGCTCGGTGAATAAAGTTCAATAAATTTGAAAACCACCGAGGAGACCCAGCACCTACGATCAAAAAAATACTTGTAATCTTGATAAATGTGGAATATGATAAAATATAGGCCTGCTTGGCATAATACCATGGTTGATGAAAGCATGGAACTCGATCAAGTTTCTACAAAGAAAAAAATTTCTCAGCCCCCTTTAAATTTACTTTTTAATCCTTCTTTGATAGAACGCAATGATGTTTGGAAGATAAATATTGTAAAACTATTAGAGACCTTACTATCTACTTTAGCTAAATCTTCTTACAAGGACTTACGCGTATGCGGTGTGGCTATTTTAACTTCAACATTGATTCATAGACTTAAGGTAGAATCTATTTTTCGATTAGAAAAAATTGCTAATAAGGATCAACAAGGCGTATCTGACCGAGACAAGGAATTCAGTGAGAGGGTACCCATCCCGGATATTTCTAATCTTACATTGCCCTTCAGAAAAGAATTGTCCTACCCTGTATCACTAGAGGATATGATTTCTATCTTGGAGACTATGATAACTGACCTTACAAATCCGGTTGTAAGGAGGCCTAGTTTGAATTTGGAACCTGTTGATGTCATAGACTTTCAGCATTATTTGATTAAATTTGAAAAAATAATAGAGGAATTTGAAAATAGGATGATGACAAGACTACGTGATAAAGAAGATTTGAATTTTAATGAAATGATGATTGGATTGGACAGAATTGATATTGCTAGATACTTCATTGCTATGCTTTACCTTAGCATGAAAGATAAAATAGAAATTATCACCGGATTTACCGACTTGAATAGCGGAATAGAATATCTAGACTCTTCGCCACATTCTATGGAAAGCGTTAAAACAACAGATAACGTTATGGAATGGATAAAAATCACTCTCAAAAATAACCTTCAGGAATAATTAGATGACGAAATTACCCACTGATGAAATCATCGGCCGCATTGAGGCCGCGTTATATTCTGCTGGCCGTCCCCTTACCATAGATGAGATTGTTAAGGCTTCCGGGATAGAGTCTCGAGAGAGAGTCAAGCGAATATTGAGTGAACTAATTAACAAGACCAAAGTCGCCTTTAAGGCGTTGGAAATTGCTAAACTGGAGGATGGCACCTTTGTATTTCAGCTGAAACCCAGTTACGCTCCAATCATAAAAAAGTTTTCTAATAAACCTCAGATTTCTAATTCCGTAATGAAGACGCTTTCATATATAGCTTATGAACAGCCCGTTACTGGCAAGAGATTAGTAGAAATCAGGGGCTCTAAAGTATATTTGCACCTAAAAGAGTTACAGGATTTGGAGTTTATTAGTCATAAAAGTTCAGGAAGGGTCAAGATATATAACACTACACCAAAATTCAAGAATTATTTTGGTATTAGTGATATTGCGATGCTGAAAAAAAGTTTGCTTACAAATCCTGCCGGACCAGCAAAGAAAAACACTTAATTATAGTTTTGCCAAATTTGAACTGTGCGTAAATCTATCGAGAATTTGGGAGGCAGGAAATTTACTGGTGGAAGAATAATCCCCAACCGAACCAGAAGGAAATATGAAATAGATAGATACCCAAACGAACCAACTGTAGGTGAAACTAAGAATATAACTCGCAGAGTTCGTGGGAACAATGTCAAAGTAGCTTTTAAATTTGCCGAATTCGCAAATGTAACTGATAAGGACACCAAGAAAACAACAAAGGTGAAGATAATTCGAGTCACCAAGAATCCTGCAAACAAGGATTATGAGAGAAGAGGTGTGGTTACCAAAGGCTCAGTCTTGGAGACTGAATTAGGACCGGCCAGGGTTATTTCGAGGCCCGGACAGGATGGTATTGTTAATGCAATCATCATTAAACAATAATGTTTTCCTAATTCGCATTTGGTCAAAAGAATAGGAATTTATAAAATAAAATTTCAATATCCTTGTTGGTAAGGATAGGTATTACGGTTTTTCCAGGCAGTAATTGTGATCGTGATGTTCATCATATTCTAAATAATATTCTTCATGTTGATGCTAGATATATCTGGTACAAATCCTCTTTTGATGATTTTGACTGCATAATCATTCCTGGAGGATTTACCTATGGGGACCGATTACGAGCGGGTGCAATAGCCGCACATAGTAATATCATGAGTAAAATAATGGAATTAGCAGATGATAATGTTCCAATATTGGGAATATGCAATGGATTCCAAATCCTCGTTGAATCTGGGCTACTCCCGGGGGCACTGATTGTCAATGAATCACTGAATTTTATTTGCAAATGGATGAACGTTGTTGTTACTAATACTAATACTCCATTTACAAATTTGTATGACAAGAATCAAAAGTTTTCTATACCTATCGCACATGGGGAAGGGAGGTTCATGATTGATGATAAATCCTATAGGAAAATTAAAAAAAATAATCAGGTCACCTTAGAGTATTGGAAATACAATCCGAATGGCTCTCTAAATAGCATAGCCGCCATTTGTAACGAAAAAGGAAATGTTATGGGAATGATGCCTCACCCTGAGAGAGGTAGTGACAAAGATCTGATCCCTGTAGGTTATGACCAAAATTCCATATTGGTATTTAAGTCAATAATTCATTATTTTAAGTAGAGCTTTGGAATTAAAAATGGATATCCTCAGCATAGAAGAGTATAGTTATTTAAAGAAGAAGTTACATAGGGAACCAAATGATTTGGAACAAATTATCATTAGCGCCGAATGGTCAGAGCACTGTTCCTATAAATCATCTAAAAAACATCTCAAATTGCTACCGATGAAAGGGGATCATGTATTAGTGGGCCCTGGGTACGATGCTGGCGTGATCGATGTAGGTAATGGATATGTAGTTACTATTCACATAGAAAGTCACAATCATCCATCGGCCGTGGAACCGTATGGAGGTGCCGCAACTGGGGTAGGAGGTGTAATCAGAGACATTTTGTCAATGGGCTCGCGTCCAATCGCATTGTATAATGCATTAAGGTTCGGTCAAGTTGACCAGAAGTCAACATTTGATTCAAAGAATAGGTGGCTGCTAAAAAACATCGTTAAAGGCATTGCTGACTACGGCAATTGTATTGGTGTTCCGACAGTTGGCGGAGAGGTTGAATTTGACAAATCATTTGATAATTATTGTTTGGTGGATGTTGCATCAATCGGATATGCCAAACTTGACAATCTCGTTATGAACACGGCATTAAAGGGAGATTCTCTG
>JBGTFK010000238.1:0-9272 GCA_041747305.1 Candidatus Nitrosocosmicus sp. | reverse complement strand
TCCTGATGCAGCAGTTAAAGCATATACAACATTTGTAAGTACCGTTGCAGATAACACAGTATCAGCTATTAGACTTTCAAACAACGTTATTTTCTCAACCCTTGATGCATGGAAACCAGTACTACAACAAGCAAAAGACGTTTCAAGACACATGTCAAACACCGGAGTAAACACTGCAAGAACGTTTGAACAAAATTCAAGACAATTAGCAGCAGAAGTTTAGGATGCAGCAGCAACAGCAGCAGCCAGTTCAAACGTAAACGCATCTACTACTTCCACTACTACCACAAAGTCCACAAATCATTAACAACGAAATAAGAAAAATCAAAACTAAAAAAAATTAGACCAATTGGTTTTTCCTATTATTAAATAAACTCTAGGAATTTTTAAATTCATCGGTACTACAGTTATATTCACTTTTCTAACACTTGTCTTTTCCTTCCATATAAAGAAATTTATCTAAAAAAATAACCCCATTTCAAGGCTTGACTCACTTAGATATCCTCATGATTTCCACCAAATTAGCTACCTATTTATAGTAACGATATAGTTATTGAGTATTTGATCTATAACGCCATCAATGAACCATTCATATAAAGGCCCAATGCTTTTATTTTCTAATTCTAACGATATTAGAATATTAGAGTATTGTAGTTAGTTAGCAAACACCTTATATTTTTTCCACTATATTAAATATATGAATAACACAAATATTCAAAACAAAAATAAAACAATCGGATTAGGGATTGCCGTAGTCCTGATAGTTGCAGTAGCGATGATCAGTACACTTCAACCCCTTCATGTGGATGCACACTGTACTTCTACGTATAGTTGTCCAAAATACGTAGCACATGATCACTTTCAAACTGAGACATTATTTGATAATCGCATTATCGATTTGAAGGTTGGATTGAGAGAATAGATAATGGCTAAATAATTAAACCAACATTTATATTTTTTTACTCTCAGTAGAATTTTTTCTTAAGATAATTTTATGATGAATGTTTGTTATCTGGGTCAATAATCATTTAAAAACGACATTTCTTTTATATGGAAAATCTAGTCTTTATTAGTACTCTTTGTGAATACCTACAAGAAGTGTTATTGAAGCATTTTGCTTCATACACATGGTTAAGAAAAACAGTGGTGTATATCTAATTGGAATCAGAAATAAGGGTCATAATGAATCTCCATTCTTAGATGATTTATCTATTTTTTATTTGAATCTGAGTTGAAAAATTATATCAAATTTGTTTCACAGATTCCCGAACCCTAATACCATATGGGACTTAATCCCACCGAATATAAAATGTGTTTTTGATTTACGTTTATCAAGTATTTAAAATCTTGTTGTATCATAAATATCAGAATAATAATTCATAAACTCTAGAATTACTATATACTCGTCTCCTTACGAATTAGCAGTTTACGAAATTCTGAATTAGAATATTATATTGACAATCCAAATTGAGAATAATTCAAAGTTTATCTGGAATCGTCTCCAATTAGAATATATGAGTGAGGAAAAGAAACCCGAAAGTGATTCATCGAAGAACGACAGGTTAAATAAAGAAATGCTAAAACCAGTAACGAAATCTGATTCTAAGTTAGAAGATGAATTGAAGGAGTTAGAAGTGGAGAATTCTGGAGGGGGGCAAGGATGGTGGAGGAGGTTGAAGTAATCTTTCTTATTATCTGAATTATTTATAACTCAAATCATAATGTTCGAAGTAAATTCTGGATTACTAACTAGTATGAAATTTCATACTCGTCCCACCCATTTGTTCTGATATAATATTCAGAAGTCTATTTCACGTAAATTTATAATTGTTAGATTAATCCTAAATTACTGTCTGACTCATTAGAATTATTTCCCTGCTCACCCGTACCGTTAAGCCTTTCTCCTAGTGTTAAAGATGGGTTATTTGGATAAGTTAAATTCGAAGAGTTTTCTATTAACGGTTGTGCTGTAACTACATGCAAACTCCCGGTATTAAAAAATACAACTATACTAAGAATTCCGACAAATATTAACAGGGTGGATCTAGTCACGCAATAATTATGCCAATATAATATAAATAACTTCTTCCTTTTGAATTATTATATTTTGTAGAGCCATTGAAATTTTATTTTGGAATTCTCAAGGAGGTATTTCTCCCGAACGGCAGAGTATTGTCGAATTACTTTCATTTCTGTGAGTCTTTCCACCCAACCCGGACCACGGGTTTTCTGAGCACTAAATAGGGAATCGCTAATTGGTTATTAAAAAATCAGAGTCTATGAAAGAAAACTGTGGATTGTTTTGATTAAAATATCCTACAAGATGTGGATTATATTCAATATTGAATCGTATCCCCCCACAAGGGTGTATGCAACTATAGATAAAATATTCAGAAATATATTCGAGTTATATTGTGTTATTCTTAACCTCCCTCGAGATCACAACTGATGCATTTCATTTCGTAGTTTCAAAGCATTGACATTGATCAATTGTTAAATTGTAATGCGTTTACTATGGCTTTACCTCAATAAGAATTAGTAAAGTAAACAAGAATAATGATTAACTTTTGTCCATTATTTGACATAAAAAACACTTTTGGAATTAGGCTTTAATTGATCAATGGTGATTATTGTCTTATCCTGCTCGTCATAAACTACATCTTCTTTTACTGACTGTAGTACATTGTCTACTTTAAAAGAGATTTGTTCAATCAACTCATCACCTGATTTTATTGTTATCTTTTGACCTGTAATTGCGATATTAATTTTTTTTATCTTTCTTATTCGTTGATATAAATCGAAGAAAGTTGTCTTCCATGAAAAAGGAACTTTATTGAGCAGATGTAGAATTTGATTCCATTGTTCAAACAAGTTTTTCCTAGTAATAGAATCATAATTCCAATCATAAAAATAATGATGATAGTGGTTTAGAATACATAGAGGTGTTCTTTGAACCATTGAATAAGAGATGGTATTGGATATCCATTTTACAAATGTTTGTGAAGATTCTTGTTCGCTTTCTGCATTTTTAAGGGAATTTGATACAGGATTTATTTTTAGCCTTCTAGGGATATATAGCATTATTCCCCGATTATGCTTGTTATTATAATAATCGTCATTAGACATGATAAAAGGAATAATAAATCCCACATTGGCAAATTTTTTTAAAAGTTTATTTGCAAAATATTTTTTAAAATAATTGGGAACATAAGATGATCTGAAAAATTTATGGTAGTTTGATTGCCCATAGATAGGAATCATGCCAAGACTTGGAAGTAGATTTAGGTTATGCGTAGAAAAATCATCAAATGGAGGAACAAACAAAACTGGATTAATATCAAGGGATTTTCTTATTATATGCCTTCCAATATTTACATAGGATTCAAAGCCTATCTTGCTGTTCTTTTCATTACGATCAGCATTTAGTGACCTGTAATAATGAGAAATTGTATCTTTTATAGTTCTGTTAAAATCTTCACTCTTTTTTTTGTCAATCTGCTGACTGAACTCTCCTCGACCATCAATTAAATCATGAGTTACTCCATGTTGAATAATCTCAATTTTATTGTATTTGATCTTTTCTTTTAGAAATGTGCATAATTCCTCATTGTTCTCAATGGATTGATGTTTTTGAGATTTCCTGATATCAGGCGGTACACAAACATCATTGATTGCTTTTTGATAAGGTATTACAGATAGACTTACTTTGAATTGATTATTCCAGGCGTTGGAATATATTGATTTAAGCATATTGCTTTTTGTAAAAAAATTAGTATCATCATCTCGAATTAAAATAGGAATTTTACCGTTGGGTCCTAATAAAGGAGTAATAGTCATCTAATGCTAAAGAAATCATTAATGCTTTTAAATCGTACATTATCAGCATATCAAATGGACCATGCTTATATCAGATACTCACAGCATATCAACACTTTTTGATTTAGGGCTACTCATTTTACTTCCTACAAGTTGCCGAAAAATAAATTACGAATGAATAGTTAAGGAAATGACATATCTCATAAATTAATATGTCTAGTATGCGATCTTATATTAAGGAATTTTTAGAAAAATGAATTCTAATCATATAAAGAGAATTGATTTCACTAAATCAGTAGAATATGACGATAAGGAGGATATTTATTATGTGAATTCGGTTACTACAGGAGAGAAATATAAGGTAAATAAATTACTAGATAATAACCATTGGTTTTGTACATGTAAAGGATATTTGTATTCAGCTGGAAATCCCAAGAAATGCAAACATACTCAAAGGATTAGAGTTATTGATCAGTTGTATAAAAAATACGCTGATAAGATTACAAACTTTGAATTAGGAGATAGATAGTTGATCTAGAGTAATGTGAACATATATGGATATCTAACAATTTTTTTATAGAGAAATTCTGCATCGGTTACATGAATAAGTTTACAAAAGATCTATACTTGATTTATGTTTTAGATAGGTATTGTTTTTTTTTGGCTGGAGGTTATATTCAACCTTGATTCGAATCCCCACGGATAAAAACTATTTTAAGGGAGGGGATATTTTTTATAGGAATAAAGCTTGATCCCCACAAAAATGATAATATTCCAATGGCTATAAGGATCACAATATGTATCTAGTTCCTACCTTGTATTCTATTTATAAAAGCTGTTTAATTTTTCCTTTTATAGAAGTGCATTCTGGATGTTTTATACTTTTTGGGCCTGTTGTCTTACTGAAAAACATAAAACATCTATCTGACTATGTTCCTCATTACAGATCATTCAAACGCAACGATCTTGCTCGAATCAAGCCCTAGGTCATGTATGATAACCTGAGCAGCATTTCTTCCTGGGGACATCGATTCACCAGGACCAGGATGATTGCTAGAACCGCATAAATAAACATTAGAGGCTATGGGAACTTTGTATCCCGATAGTTAGGCAATGGGTCGCATGATCTTAAGCTGATAGGAAAACATAGCTCCACATCCAAGCGTTCCTCTAACTGAAGTAGTAGGTCTTTTTTCCAAATCGGTTGAAAAATAGACAACCAAATATTCAATAATACAAATATGTCTTGACCAAATTCAGAATATATCTATCGATATGGGTTTCCTTCATACTTATTTTATTTTGCTTTTTACCGTTTATTAAATGAAAAACCCTGATTGTCGGTTAGAAGGGGGTAATTTTAAGAAAAACGCTTCAATAAAGTTTATGTAAAATGAGGCTTTATTTATAGATTAAAATTTAGTTATAAGAAGCCTGAACGCAACGATCTATAAGAATACATAAATTTCTAAAGTTACTAGCATTGGTTTTATATTTCAATTACTGTGTTTTTGTTTTAAATGGCTGTCAAGTTCTCTTTCATCTTTGGCAACATAATCACACAATCTGCAAGTCCTTTTATCTTTGCGTCCCTGAAAGTAATCGGCGAGGCGCATTAAGAGCATTGTTATTCCCCACATCTTATATGTTACACATAAAACTATATTATATGTTATACACAAAACTATTTAATTATCGGTTTTTACTAATCTAGACGTTTATTATATTTTTTAGCTTATCAAATTCTTGTTTTTTAAGGAAAAGATATCTTGCTATTTCAGAACTAAAAGATTTGGTCTTAACATGACAAACTATCTACTAAGGACAGTTTAGAAAACTTATACTAATTGATATACTTCAAATCTATTTATAATAAAAAATGGTTTTATTGATTGTTACTGTTGCTGTACTTTTGATATTGCACTCTTTAAATCATCCAAATTCATTGCTGGATGTATTTCCACATTAGCTTCAAAACCTTGAAATAAAGGTTCTGCAATGGCCGGAATCATATCTGTCCTTGGTAAGTCTAACACAAAAACCATAGTTCTGTTTCCATTAATCTCTGTAAAGTATGCTGCCTCACAACTAAACTTTTTGATATAATCTTCGATATTTTGCAAAAATTTGGGATCTTTGACCATTTGGTTCCCTGATGTTGTTGGGATCGTTGCTCTCACTATTACTCTCATTTGATTCTAAATGCAGACTAGTCGCGATGATAATTAACTTTTCTATCTTGATTTGACGGGTCTTCGTCAAAAGACTAGCTTATTATCCTTCATATAGCCTGATTACTCTTGCATAGAGACACTCATTTTTACTTTGAATAAGAACAAAATATACCATTTAAGAAAGAAATTGTATAAAGATAGTCTATACTGTAAAAGATAAAAAATAACTATGATTAGAAATTATTTACAAACAAACTTGAAAATACATACGTTATCCTCAGGATTTCAACCGAACCCTTATACCATACGGGACTTAATCCCACCGAATCAGTTATTTGCTTTACTAATATTGAGTGATAAAGCTGTGTCAGATTTGTTACCAGTCCTCACCCGCCCAGACGGTTACTACTCAAAGTTGCACTTTCGTCATAGAAAACAATGGAATCTTTTGAGCATCATGGGATTATAATAGAATTGTTTGAATCATAAAGAGCTAAAAAATTGAAATCTTGAATAGAGAATGTCTTATTATTTACAGGGTTTTCAACAACCATCAGTGTCGATCAACATTTCTAATAAAAAAGATCATTGATAATGATTTAAGCATTACAATTGATGCAAATGTGAAACTAGTATGTCACGTTTGATACTCCCTATCATCCTTGTCTTCACCAACGTTAATTGATAGGTTTGACCAAGATTCAGCGTATAATTACAGCGGAATGGATATGTATAAAGGTCTAGTCACTTCACATCTGTATCCAAATACCACCATAGAAAATATAAAGATCCTTCCACATCGACATGATGGGTATGGTTATTCTGGGGTTTTGTCATTTACATCTTCAAAACCGGTGGAAGCAGTATTGGCCCACAGTATCCCTATGAATGGTTCAGAAATAGAAATTATTGAAAAACAATTTGGAAACATTTACAAATTCTTTGAAAAAGTAGATTACCTTCCTAAGGTACTTTCCATACCAACTGTTATACAGCCTGATTATGGTATTCACATCCCCTATTATTCTGCAACCATACCATTTGCAGCAGAGCCTGTTATATTAAGAAGTACCGCTGGAGAACCATTTGTAGCAGTCTACGAATTGTCATTTCACGTTGAAAAACCAAAATTGGTTTTAGATAAACAAAGTATGGAGTAGATCTATTACGCAATCAGACAGGCATCAAAATTTTTTTAAATGTTGGTAATTGTTTGCAATATTTGTAACTTAATGTCTGAAATCAGGTAAATCAAAGCAATGAGCAACTATTTAGGAACTGAAAGAACCATTGGGTTTTCTGAAAACAATCATAATAGTGTTTGTTTTGGCTGCGATTACAGTATCCCAAAGTGCCAACGAGCTAACTTCAAAAGCAATAGTAGTTCTTAATATAGTATAATATTATATTATAATTATGTCTGAATCCAAAAATGTTAATCCACAATATGAAAATATAGTAAATTGGCTCAAAAAGGATCCAGTTTGCAAAGTGGAAGAAACGTCAGATGATGATAATACAGTATCCATTATTAATACAAGCTATTTCGAAGATTTCAAAATCAGTGTTTATCTTTATAAAACTGATTTGGGGCGAATTGAAATCATATCCAGACCTCGTCTTTTAACTCAAGAAGGCAAAAATCTACAAAATAGGACCAATCCTGTAATTAATGATTTTCAATCACAACTGACAATGGATTTGCTAAAGGTGGGTGTGTTTTGTTCATTGCAAACAAACAATGAGGGTAACTCCATAGGGCTCACTTTACTGTATCCGTTGTTTTTTGACAATCTGACACGGGAATTATTTATGCAGGCTATGCATACAGTAGCTAGAGCCTGTCTCATAACCGCTCTAGAATTTGATAAATTTGCGCTTGATTACCAAGAGTAGGAGTCAAACATTGATTTAATTAAAGTTAATTTAGATTCCCATATACAGTTAATATCATTAGGGGATAAAGAACTTTACCCATAATTTTTTCCCGGGTATTAGTATACCGATTTGACTTTTTTCTGTGGCATAGAATTATTTATCGTTTAAAGAAAAAAACAGGATTGATGGAAATAAGAATCCATTTCCTAAATTCTTAATCTTCTAGTGCTAGGAATAGATGCAGAATTAATTCCAATATTTATTTTCATTAAATAATGTAAATGACAAACAAATAAGCGAGTATTTTGTTAGGAATCCTTTCTTTGAAGGTTGAATGATAGCGGTTTCATAACATATTCTGGCTTCTCTGGGACTCGTGGATAAACGAATATCGTGGCTGAGAACTTTTTAACTAAAATTACAGATTTGTTAGAAGAACTTTGCTATTTCGTCATAAATTTGAGGCGTGTACTTATTCACCTAATAAAAAATATCACTTAATGTTCTCGAAATAGAATCATTTTTTGGAAAAAAAGAAAATAGGTTGGTTTTATCTTTGTGCTAATGCATTATTTCCGGTGTTTACTTGGTTTTGCAAGTTAAAGTTGTTCCCAGAACCGACTGTATTTCCGCCCGAAACAACCTGACTGTTTTGGCTAGAGGATTGTGATTGACCTATTCCTTGACTTGCTTTGTTACCCCCCTTTCCATTTCCATCTTGAGCCAATGCATTGTTACCGCTGTTTTGTTGGTTTTGTATGCTTATATTGTTACACGAAGCACTAGTACTACCACCAGAAACACATTGTGAATTTTGACTAGAGGATTGTGATTGACCTATTCCTTGTGATGCTCTGTTACCATCACCATTGTCGTCATCATCATGGTGTTTAAAGTAATTTTTACACCAATTTTTACTATGATCATCTCTACAATCCTCCCAGTCATCATATTTTTGTTTGGCTAGTACGTTATTCATGCCTGCGATAGAGGGACCCATAATCATTACTGTTGCAAATACTGCTACAACTACTAGTGCAGTTTTTCTTGTACTGTTTGACCTTAACATTTTAGTATTAATTTGTATATCATAAAAGTATGATATAACAATTTGTTAAGATTATCAGGGTAATTAATTCTGTCAAAAATATTCATTAATTTGTTAGGGAATAGTTTTAGATTTTCTTTAAATAATACCGGGCAAAGAAACTTAATCATCCATCAAATATCGCTTCTAAAATATTAAAGATACATTAGAACTTGTACTTAGAGCCTATCCCAAAATTATTTTTCTATAGATAATCATACAACAAGAGAACTGTACCAACCCAAGGTAGTTCCCCACCTTCTTTTCATACCTTGTATATAATTTTCTGAACCTGTTATGCCATGAATTTGTTCTCT
>JBGTFK010000237.1:0-3543 GCA_041747305.1 Candidatus Nitrosocosmicus sp. | reverse complement strand
AGAGAACAAATTCATGGCATAACAGGTTCAGAAAATTATATACAAGGTATGAAAAGAAGGTGGGGAACTACCTTGGGTTGGTACAGTTCTCTTGTTGTATGATTATCTATAGAAAAATAATTTTGGGATAGGCTCTAAGTTAGATCTACTTGAAATAAACTAATGGTTTTGATTTGTCGTTTTCGTTTGTATTTAACTTCTAACGAAATACAATCATGCTTAAGCATTAGTAAAAAAAGTAGTAAAGTAGTATCTATTCTTTCTTATACCAACAAAAGACTGCGACAAATATGCAAATCCTTGGTCTATTACTGAAAAATTTGAATCTCTTTTATATTCTATTATAACAAAAGAATTGGTTTCAATATCAAAACACAGAAAATCGATTCTTAAGCCTTGTAATTCAAATTCAGATGCTATGAATTCTACTCCAAAAATTGATTCCATGTTTCCTTCTGTTAGTTGTTGCAAGTCTTTTTCTAACGCAAAATGGACTTCAACTACTTCCAATATTTTCTTATTGTCCAATACTCTGAAGAGGGGCAATTAAATCAAATCTATATTACTTTGCAAATAAATTATTCTTAAAATTCGTATCAAACTTTAGTAGCATACTTTAAACTATTGTTGACTTATGACATTCATATAGCCTAGTTAGATGCGGAAGTTGAAGTAATTTTTGTTAAAATCGAATGATGCTTAAATAGAATGAACAAGATGATGATCTGGTATAAATTCGATAAAATGACTTTGATTACTATTTGTTATTAACGCAAAACCCATGAAAGTAAAAAATTCTTTCCTATAAGATCAAGTATATCTGTAAGAAGATAGGATTGCAAAAGTCTAATTTAAGTATCTTTAAAATCTTGCCATTTCAAATAAATTGATGAGTACTTTACGGGTCTAGATTGCATTTCATGTTTGATAAATCTCTTCTAAATGGTAGAAATCAAAAGGTACTTGATTCTGGATCGTATCAAAGTATAGGTCTGCAAAACCCGCGATCAAGCCGTTTGTTATTACAGTAAAACAATTTTTACCTGTAGTCATGAATGGATTTGTAAAGTCTGGTATAGTTTTTTGAATCGAGGCTGTAAATTCTTTTGTAACTTGGTCCCAGGTGGACTCAGATTTATAAAAATATAGTCGAATAGTCTCTTCCATAGATAAAAAACTACAAAACGTTAGCCACTGCTGAGTTGCCTCCTTATATGTAACTTCACAGTGTTTCCGACTATCGGCCACCCAGCAATTATTAACCGTATTTTCATATGCCTTGAATAAGATATAACCAGAATATAGATCCGTTAAGCCCTCAAAGACATCTCCAAATTTTACTCTCAACATAGGAAATTTAGTGGTCATAGAACAAGCATGAAGTATCTCATGAATCATGACTTTTATGCACCATTTATTTCTGATTAAATAAATCCTATTATCGTCAAAGCCATAGAAACCGTGTAATTCTTTGATACGCTCAGTCTTTTTCAATTTATTGTCTAATACGTCCATTTCGGTCAATTCTACTACTCTGCTTTCAGAACCTAGAAACGTATCTTTATTGTTTATTCGTAAATGTCTGTCAATAGCTTCATTTACAAAACTCGCATCATTGAACAAATACTTTCTAATATATACTAGCGCATCAGAAGCAAGAGAAGATATTGAATTTGAATTTAATATATCACTGCCTAGCTCGCACTGTTCTCTTGCCATTGAAATAAGATTTTTAGCTTACTTTATAAACAAAATGTTTATCTGTGTATAGTCAACTATACACAGATACATGTCAATCATAAGCCAAGAGTACGCTCACTTCCTAAATAAACAAGATACTATAGCTTTAAGAGATATGCTTTTGAAAGAAATAGGAAATCTAAAAGATACTGCTGGAAAGTGCGACTTGTCCCGCAAGACACTTTATGATTGGAATACTCAAACCAAGGAAATCAAATTGGAAAGTAAAGAAAAGATATTGGAGGCTGCTATGGAAGAAAGACCCTTGATTACATTAGAGTTACTGTGCAAAGTAATGATAGATCGAGTTAGAAAATTACTAATGCTTCATTTAAATACTATTTTCGAAAAATTAATAGATCATGATGTAGAATCAGCAACTTTTCAATATCAAAAGTTTAAGAAAGAGTATGCCCATTTCATTTTTGACAAATATCGACATGAACTTAACGATATGGACGAAAAGCTAATTGATTATCTTAAATCTATAGGAAAGAACGCCGATGTTTCTTCAATCAATTTGTATGAGTTAAAAGAGTTAGAAGCAATAATATTAGAAGTTCTTTCAAATGATTTTAATCACAATATTAAAAAAATAGCAATTGATCACTATCTACCTTTGGAATTTCTTGATTCAATAAATGTCAGAAAGTCACAAGAGAGAGAAGAGTTATTGAGTTTACTCGATTGGAGATCAAAAAGTGGTATGTTTCAAACTATTAATAACTCTTTAATGGAAAAGGAGACCTGGAAATCATTGGCTCCTATTGCTCGAGTGAATGAGGAAGATTCTGTCGCAGAATATAAAAGCCTGAAAAATAACATTACAATTAGTATTACACCTCGGAAAAAAGAGACAGGATCCATAACTGAAAATGAAATAATAGTTGTAGATCCTCTTCCAGCTAGGTAAAACGAGTAATCATCATGACCATGGAAACTATAGAAAAGAAAATTCGACTTGCAGCAAAGTATGATTTTATTTACAGTCCTTTCGATTTTAATACGCTGAGGGATTCACTTATGAGTCTGGATTATATCGTGGTAACACCGCCAAGTATACAAAATACGGGTCAACAAATGGACTTAATGCCAACTGGAGATATTGCTAAAAAAGATGATTTAATAGTGGATGTGTCTAGTGAGAAGCAAGTCATAGGCGTTAGAGCTGCTGATGAAATAAAAGTTCTCGAAGAATTTAATAAAATAGAAGAAAAGTTACTAATTACTATTGGTGAAGACTTATCAAAGAAAGCAAAATTTTATGAAATTATTCATGATGAAATTTTGCGAACGGGAAAGAATCCTACATCAACATTTCAAAATATAAGTAATAATAATGGATTTGTGAAGAACATGGAAAGCCTGTTGAAAACTCCGCTGTCATTTGCTTCAGTTAAACTGATCCCAGCTAACGTGTCAGTGGAGTCAACTGATTGGTTTAACTTGGTATTAGAACCGGTTTTGAGTAAAGCAAATTCTCAGTATCATTTTGGTTTAATATATCGAAATAAAGATAAGTCGAGTGTTGAAAATGAATTACGAAATTTGAACGAAAAGATGCGTTCTATATTTGACAACTTAGAAAATCTTTGAAGGATTGTATGATTTAAATAAAATGTTTTCTTGAATGTATTGCTCTTAGCAATAAGTACATTGCTCCATGTCATTTTTGCCGCGAACCCTACATTAATGAATTTATGAATAGTCTTTCAAACTAGTTTGACTGCTCATCATGATATACTTTGGGAAGTATCATCTAATAATTTCTTGATTAAATATTTGTATAGACCAATATTTTTA
>JBGTFK010000236.1:0-12308 GCA_041747305.1 Candidatus Nitrosocosmicus sp. | reverse complement strand
AGAGAACAAATTCATGGCATAACAGGTTCAGAAAATTATATACAAGGTATGAAAAGAAGGTGGGGAACTACCTTGGGTTGGTACAGTTCTCTTGTTGTATGATTATCTATAGAAAAATAATTTTGGGATAGGCTCTAAGTTCATAAAATTGTAGAATAGCGTAAATTATTTCTGCATTATAAAACTGCATGAATATGAATTAAAAGGTTCATCAATATTATCGCGAGTTTTCATAACCCTTGCCATAATGATGTCGATGACTTTTGTCCATGCATCATATGGTCAGACAATAGATTTGATACCAATTCAACTGGAAATGCCACTCTAGATGAGTGTCTTCCAGGATTCTATGATTGCATCGATGAAAAAAAAGACGAGAGTAAAGGTGTTGAAATGGATCCGTATTTTGAAAAAGATCCTAAAAGCAGAGATCATCTCATTTCCAAATCGGACCTGTCAATAATTTTACCGTTATTAATTATCATGTAAATATCTTTGGTGTTACTTATATTCTCAATAGGATTGGATGAAAGGACTAGTATGTCAGCTTGTTTTCCCTCTTCTATTGATCCCGTAGAATTTAGTATTCGTAAGGCTTCTGCACCATTTTTTGTAGCAATTTGAATTATATCAGATGCTGGTATACCAGCATTCGCTAGCAATTCCAGCTCGTGATGAAGACTTTTTCCTGGCACGAGGCCAAAATTTGGAATATCAGTGCCCGACAAAAGCTTTACCCCATTATCAAACATTTTTTTTGTAAGCTGCAAAACTTTAGCCCATAGGGTTTCACCGTGTACGGGATTAGCGTCTACCATTGACTCGTAAACGCTCAGTGTAGGATCGACATAGACACTTTTTTTTACTAGAATGTGTATCATTTCATCTATTTCTTTGCTGTTCATGTTCACTAGTTTTAACCAATGGAAATGATCAAACGGACCACTTCCATCTTTCATAAAATTTTCCCTATTATGAGATGATAACAAGGAGGGGCTTACCGGCACTCCATGAGTTAAAAAATCGATATTTTCATTGGCTGCATCGGTCCAACTCGTTAAATAGAGATGTCCAATTACTCCAAGCCCAAGGGAGTGAGCTTTATCTATCGCCTCTTTTACCAAGTTAGGGGTTAGACCTACATATAATTTGACAAAATCGACACCTGTATTAGCCTGAATGCTAATCTCTTCTTTGATCGCCAATACCGAATTAACTTTCTTTTCTACAAAAGGTATTGTAACAGCAGGAGAATTCAACAGGATACCGGCGGTAAAGATCTGAGGTCCTAGGATTCTCTCAAATGAAACATTGTTTTTTAATCCCACAGATTCGTTCGTAGGTCCACCTGGATTCCTAATTGTGGTAATACCATTAGCTAAAAGCATGCGGAGGGTTTCCTCTGAATACGTCTGGTTGAATGAATTTTTCAGAACACCTGCCACATGAGCATGCTTGTCGATCAATCCGGGCAGCACATATTTTCCAGAGAGATCAATAAGTGTCGAATTTGGTTTTTTTTCATAATAATGAAATTTATTAATAATATCTTCATCAATTATGCCTACAATTTCATTTTCACTGATAATAATAGTACTGTCAGGTCGTAATTTACTGTTGCCATCTATAATATTAGTATTGTATAGTATCAACAGATTTTGCGAATAATTTGCATCATTATGTATCGTATTTAGCCTCTCCGATGATGGTTGTGATGCGGCCGGTTGTGTCAAGTTTATGCTAGATAGTCCAGTTACTGTTGTATGTATATTATCATAAACCGAGATAAAATAACCCACGGATAAAAGTAATATAATAAAGATTGAATTTACTAATAACTTCTTGTTATGACTATTTGGAGATCTTGGCATGAGTAATAAATTTACACCTTAATTGTAATGAATTATCTATGTAATATTATCATATATTACGTTATATACCGAATGATGGGTCTTTATTGTTTTTCTTGATGGTTATTAGAATAAATTTGATTTTTCTGATCGATTGAAATAAAAAATGAGAGGTAACCATGAACGTAAAGAATCTTTCCTTAAGAGAGGATAAATAGTAATTTGTCATAGTAATTGACTAAAAAATCAAATAATGCAGCCCTATGGTAAATGATATGTGTGACCGGAAATAATTGTGGGAATATTCAAATGTATTGTGTTTCAACATGTTTCCTAGTCTTACTTACCAAATACTGTGAATAGGTCTAGAGCTTTAATAGCCTGGTCAACAGATCCCTTGCGGATTGGGATGCGTTACTAATTTTCTTATTCTACCTCATACCCAGTTATCTCTCCGCTTTAATTACTATTTTGTGCTCTATCTCTTAGTGTATTGCTTGCAGCAGACTCTCGGATATGTATAGCAACAATTTCTGAATGTTGCCTTACCTCTGCCATTTTAGAGCTCCAAAACAACAAGATGGACTTCCGTTCATATCAAAACTAGTTTCATTTACTTTATGTAACATGGTTGGAATCCATGAACAAAGTCAGGGTCCCATAGAATTAGTTGATTTCTCGAGAGGTATCTGTCCAATCAGCAGTTATCGTTTTATTGTTTTGATGAATTAATCCCTTTAAAATGTTGGAAAATGTTTTTCCATCGTCATTACTGCTGATACCAAGCCACCAGACAATATTACCTAAATTTCTTATGTAGTAGTACCACCATCGTCAGCTTTCCATGTACGAGTTAAATTGATATTTTGAGTATTTTGAGCTGAACAGTTTTATATATTAATATTAAAAATTAATACAAGGACCTCAAAAATAAGTAACATAACGCATCTATATTTCGCAAAATGATGTCTTGAATCATAATAACTGATAACTTCGTCAATATGCTGTTTGTTATACAAAAAGATTTATGCACTGACTACTATGACTCCATCTTTGGTTTCTTATTTCTACTTTCTAAATGGACCTTAAGCGGACGCAAAATCCGATCGATAAACTTATTCGCAGGTAGGGGAATTGTAAATGTATTTACTCGGTACGACAAATCAATATTATAATAGCAAACAAGACAATAATCAAATTTCAAAAGAATTAGCCGTTCTTACTTGTCATCCTCATTTCATTTGGACGTGATGTTACGACCACATAATTCTCTAGATTTCTGGATTATTGAAGCCTATTTTAAATAACCTATATGAGGATCAAACCTCAGTGGGCTGTTCTGGGGTACCCCTCATTCTAATGAGAGCATCTGGGAATACAATCATATATCAACACATAGTCTATCTCAATCCTGAAAATAATCGCATACAGATATATCTTACGTCAGAAAATATCTACCAGATGTAGAGTAAATGAAGGACGACCCTTTTGCATTACCAACAACGAAGCCTTTATGCCTTAACCCTAGTCAAATTAATGAGATTCTTTCAAAGACCCTTATCGCTAAATTAGGGACTGTCGATCCTACTGGAAGTATCCACATAGTACCAATGTGGTTTATTCATGAAGATGAATTTATTTTGATCCCTACATCACAAAAAACCCATAAATTTCGAAATCTGCAAGCCAGACCCTATGCGTCTGTAATGATCGACATTTCTTTGGAAGGGCTTGATTTAAAGGGTGTTATGATTAGAGGTAAAGTAGAATTAGTAAGAGGAGAAGATGCACGACTAATTAACCATGAGATACATCTCAAATACATAAATCCTGAAGCCTTTAAAGATTCAGCCGTTGCGGATTACCTCACTACTGGTGATGACGTAACCTTGAAAATCCATATCGACAATTTAATTAGTTGGAATCTCGCCGACTCACTGGCGGGCCTTGCCATAACAAAGGGGAAATGGTCCCGTCCGTTGGATATGAAATGATTTAATGAAACCGAGTAAAGAGATTGGAGAAATTCACATTTATGTGGCTGAAATGTATTATACAATTGACCCTTCAAGTACCATGAGTTAAACTACTGACAAGAATTTTAACGAGGTATTTGTGGTAAATACATTTTTGGTGATTATAATTAAAATTCTTAAATATATGCATTGATCTAAAATGATAATGAAAAATATCTTAATGCTAGTATGTATTATATCTATAACATCCATATTGTACTTGTATCCGCTCTCAGGTATTCCTGTACATTCCCAATCGGGGGGTGGACTGGAGATTACTCCGACAGTTCAATGGAGAGAGAATTTAGCAGGCACTTTCAGTTATTGTGTATATGAAGGGATCGTCACGCTTGATTCAGTTAATGATCCTCAAGCATTCTGCATGATTCCAACTCCGGATTTGCCTTTTCAAAATATGCAGGCTGAGGTAAATGATAATATTGATACTTATCAGATGAATCAAATAGAGACTCCACCGGGCTTATTCAAGGATGGTGCCCCCTATTCTGTCTGTGTAGAGTTTTCCCCATCGTCACAGGATGCTGAATTTACCACTGCAATAAGTTGCGAACAATTCACAAACCAAAAAGGAAATAATCCTGAAGAACCCTTTATCAACCTTGATGAGGGGGTATTGTTTACAAATAATTAACAATCTTTTTCCCATTTCATCATCTATAGAAAATTTTTTTTATATGGTTCATGTAGAATTTCAAATATTATATCGGAGTTATTAAACAGAAAAATTTTGATGACAACTCTATCGTTTTGGAATAAATAATGATGGAAGAAAGGTACTTTTCTATCGAGCTCGGCAGAAAGTTGGCATGGAAAAAGGGAAATTTATTGCACACTCTTCATCCATTGGTTCGAACGGTTAATAAAATTCTACAACTTTAAACCATGTAATGATTGATTATAGCAATTCAATTAATTTTATTATCGCTGATCATGAGAGAAGTTCAGGAAAGTCTCGGATTCATGCTAAAAATGCATACGCCGACATTATCAATTGAGAAAATATGAAAATAAACAAGTAAAATCTGATAAAAAATTAATTTATATAACACCAGAAAATCCAACATCAAAACATGATGGTAAACTAAATTAGGAAATTAGTGTGAACAACATTTGGACGATGTTTTGGCCTCTACATCTTATTAGATGTTATAGAACTCTATTTTCCATTCAAATCAACCCCGCAGGGTTCAGACTGTCAATTTTCATCTATATGACCTTTGATAGAGTTTAGATTCTAAGAGTGATTGGTATTCACTAGGAAGATCGAATCGTATGTTGAAGTTTATTGTACGCAAATATAGATGAATAACTAATGAAGTGTATAAAAATAACGACAATAATTAAAAAAAAATTTCAATCTACTATTGACTGTTAGTTTTCATTGTTGTAGTAGTTGAGTTGGAATTACCCGGCCCAGTCGTACTAGTGGTTGTGGTAGTGGTAGTCGACTGGGAACCTGTATCATTTCCAGATGGAGAAGTATTGGTTTTGTTGGATGTACTTTCTATCGAGTCAAATGTATTTTCTATGTCGTTAATTACTGCATTATTTATGGAATCAGAAAGACTCTGAGCATAAGCGCCTTGAACGAGAGATATGAAGAGTACGGGCAATATGATAAACGCGAAGTTCATAGCGTCAAATGGATATCAAACTATAAATAGATTAGGATACAGCATTTTTCGCTTAATATTAAAATAACTATGATTATGAGAATAAGATTCCTCTGTTCTAAAGATAATATGTGTCATGACGTGATGTAAATCCTAGGATGTTGGAATATACCTTTCAATGTCGACGATATAAGGTCGAAAATCATGAAGATTAGTATACTGGGGTTACGAAAAAACCATGAATATTGTTTATTCAAATCATGTATCTGTAATAAGAGCAAATACACCAAAACTTTAAAGTTTGAATATATTAAGTTGGCAGATACAAATTTCAACATTAATAAACATGGAAGCAGTGACCTCATGATTGATTCCAATTACAATACTGTATTTTCTTGCTTGTCTATCTTGAAAGAATCTACGCTCATAAGCGTCTATCAAGTCAACTAGTTTGATAATTTTCCAATAAAATGGGGGAAATCGAGAAAAATTTTAATGGGAACATTCCCTCAAATTCACCAATGAAATATATCATTCATTAACTAAAATATTAGTATTAAAAGAAACTACTCTATTTTGATGTAAGTTTAATAAGTTATTGTCATCAAAGATAGTAAATGCAAAACAATAGACCTTTTGGTGTTACAATAATTGCTATACTTGCTATTCTTGGAGGTATTGGTTCCTTAGTAGGAGGAATTGCCTTAGTAGCGATAATACCATTGCTTGGTGCAGCTCTCATTATAATCGGATTAGCCTATTTTGGAGTTGCTTACGGATTATGGCAAGGACTAAAATGGGCTTGGATCATAACATTGATAGTGACTGTAATAGCATTTATCTCAGGCCTTGGATCGATTATCGTGGGAAATGTAGGAGCAGCTATCCCGGTAATAATCAATGCTATTATCATTTACTATCTCTTCAGACCAAATGTTAAGGCGTATTTTGGAAAATAAATACACTTATATTTTTATTGAATCTGTCTTTTTTTTTTACATTCATCATTTTTATAATTTCCTTTAAGTGTAACGTATAAAGTTTAAGTTCTTAATATTTTAAATATAAACAAAGTATTCTTCTATTTATTTCCGTTGTATCTGCTACACTATTAATCTTTTATTGTAATCAAAGCCTAGAATAAAATAACTAAGGCGAATGACTGAAATATTTTGTCAAAACTATTTGCAATCCTTATTTCAAGTTTCTGTTTTTAAAATGCTAAATGCTGGTATAAGTAGCAGCTGCGGATTAAATGGTTGGTAACCTCTCTTGTTGAAGAAAAATCAATCCTTAATTTGTCTTAATTATGACAGGCATTATCATCAATGAAAAAATCACGGCAAAAAACCCTAATCGGTAATTAATTTCTGATCGTTTGGCACACGAAATGGTTACTTTTATGAAAGATTGTAGGCTGGATACCCGCTGATAGCGGTGTTGGGGTAGCATAGAGAATCTCAATACTATGACCCATTCCTAAAAATAAAAAATTTTGGCACTTAAATCCAATTCATCGGACCAATAGTCCGTTAGTATTTAACAAGTTATGGTTACTCAATACTAGTAATTAATGAAACATAGCGTACTTATAGTATACGCAGCGTAATAGATATAAACGTGTTCTACATTTATTAATATGGCGATAATCTCAAATATGTTCTCTCATTTGTATATTTATGCGAATATTAAAATAGAATTCTATTCTCGTTTGAGTAAAATTATTTCATTCAACATGGATCAATACTTACATCACCAAATACAAACTAATTTGATTAAATATATTCAAAATTTTTCTATTAGCCTCATCAGTTTATGGTTGACTTGCTGATAACCATGAATGGTTGGCTATTTGATATCTATCACCTAAAAGATAGAATGATTTTATGGATGAAAGAAAGAAAGGGTAATGTAAAAAGGCTAGAGTATGTATGGTCTCCTTCAATATATGTAGTGTCAGACCTAAAATCCGAGTTAGTAGACTTGGTAGGGAATAGTAGAATTTCTTCCTCAATCAGGGAATATCGCTTTGAATACAAATTTGAGTATCCTTCTTCTGTTACTGTTGATCCGCGTAAAAGGAATGAAGCTCTGAGATTAACTCTGTCTGATTCACTGCAGATATTAAATTTAGCAAGACGAATAGAAAAACTCTCTAATAGATTTGGACACTATCGACTATACAATGTAGATATATCGCCTGAACAGTCTTTCTTATATGAAAAGGATCTCTTTTCACTTGGATTATACAATATAGAAGAAACAAGATCCACGGAATCAGCGCGAACTAATGCATATCAAATAGTTAACGATGAGAACGACGATATTGACTCATTTGATTACATTATTCCAAATTTTAAATTTCTATCATTTGAATTAATTTCGGGGAGAAAATCAATAGGAAATAATTTTGAGGATAGGATTCTAAAGATAAAGATTATCTTTTTTGAAAAGGATAACATGATCAAAGAAGAATTTTCAATATCTGAAGAAAATGAACTTGAAACAATATTAGAATTCGCTTATGAAATTAATAGAATAGATCCTGATATTATTTTAACTAAAGGTGGAGACCAATTTTTGTTTCCACATTTACTTTACAGAGCCAAGGCCAACAAGGTTGAAAATCAGTTATTGATAAATTTGAATCGCGAATCGAATCTCGAATATTTACTAAAGAAAAATAAGTTGTTTCCAAATAAACGTGTTAGATCTGATGACTTGTCCTCAACATCATATATCTCTTACGGGAAAGTGTATTTCAAACCCCGACCGTTTTTTTTATACGGCCGAATTCACATCGACGTTAACAATTCGTTTATTTACAGGGACAATGGATTGGATGGATTAACAGAATTATCCAGAGTTTGCAGAATTCCATTACAACTAGCATCAAGATCTACTATAGGGAAATGTCTAAGCAGTTTGTATTTTTATAATGCTCATAAAAAGGATGTATTGATACCCTGGAAGCCTATAACGTCGGAAATCTTCAAGTCGTTTTCTGATTTATTAAAGGCAGATAAAGGGGGCTTTGTTTTTGAGTCAAAACCTGGAGCATATAACAAAGTAGCAGAATTTGATTTTATATCTCTTTATCCAAATATTATGCTAAGGAGAAATGTTTCTTCAGACACAATCAATTGTGTATGCTGTAAATCAGAAACAGATAACAAAGTGCCAGAACTCGAACATCTTTATCACCTGTGCAAAAAAAGGATAGGCATAGTACCTTTATCTCTTAAAACAGTTCTAGACAGGCGATTAGAATACAAAAAAAGAAAAAACCTGTGTATATCTAAGAGTGATGAGTATTTAAAAAATTGTTACGACAACAGACAAACTGCTTTAAAATGGATCCTAGTTACTTCCTTTGGATATCTTGGATTTAGTAACTCAAAGTTTGGTAGGATAGATGCCCACATCACTGTATGCGCCTTTGCTAGAGATATACTAATGAAAACATCTAAAATAGCAGAGAAACACGGATTTGATGTAATTCATGGTATTGTGGATTCTATCTGGATAAGCGAAGTCGATAATATGGAATATTCATTATCGACAGCCGATTATGCACATCGTTATATTAATTTAAAAAGAGACATAGAGGAACAAACAGGTTTTTCCATATCCTTTGAAGGAATATACAAATGGATCGTTTTCGATTCATCTAAGATCAATCCTGACTTACCTGCCCTAAATAGATACTTTGGCGTTTTTGAAGATGGGGCCATAAAGATGAGAGGGATTGAAACAAGAAGACATGATACTCCTGAACTATTTGTCTATTTTCAAGAGGAGTTAATTAAAATAATGTCTGCCTATAACAACATTCATGAAATCACGAAATGCTTGCCAATTTTAGAGAGTGTATATAAAAAATATATAAATTTAATATGCTCTAAAAAAATTTCATATACCGATCTGATATTTACCAAAAGGATATCAAAAGCAAGTAATGAATATGCAGATAGAAAGACAATTGAAAACTGCGTTTTAAAACGACTATCTAGCAGTGGAAAATCCTTGAATGCTGGAGAAGAAATTAAATACATAATTACGAATTTTTATAATGAGAATTTCTTGGAAAGGGCAATACCAATTGAATTAATTGATGAACACAATATTAGATACGATACGAAAAGATATTTAGAATTATTGAAAGAAACTTATGACTCCGTAACTAAAGTTTTCTATACTCAAATTCCTTAATTTGATTATTGGAATTATAAAATAATTTGATTTATCAAAAAGGTTTATAAAATTATTACTACTGGAAAGTAAACTTGTTTAATAATCTACTTAATGGAAAATAAAGAACATTTTTATTTGGATGTGATATACACTGTTGTAACAATAGTTCGATTATTGAGATCTATAGAATAGGAGATTTTGGATCAAAAGCATTATTTAATCATAAACCATATTGGAGCTTTGATACACTTAATTCTGAGTCAATATCTCCTTAACTCTGTCTAATTCGTATTAGAATTTCTTTTTGGTTGTTGTTTATTCCTATTTTCTTCGATGGTGTATTTTACCTTGATTAAAACCGCGACTCCAAATAGCAAATCTCCTATAGTATAAAATAAATCAAATAAGTGAACATTTTCTAGAAAATTGAAAAGATCGTTATATCCAAATATTAAATCTGCTATAAAATAGAATAAACCAGCTGCCGATACAAAAATCCAAAAATTATGTCCCTTATTAATGGAGATGGCTTTACCTCTAAAGTAATACATTACAGCTCCTACTATTATGAACAAGTCAAAAATGGGGTATACAAACAATAATGTCAAATCAAGCAGGTCGCCACTAAATGTGTAAACGTCAAAAATAAAAATCGAGACATAGAGAACATAAAATATGAAAAGTGAAACCGTAACTAAAGAGCTTACTATGTATCCAAGTTCTATCTTGTATAATTTGTTCATCTGGACCAAGAACAGCATGAGGAATAGGGACCCCACTAGGTAAAAGGCGTCTGCTACGGATGGGTAGGGATCAATCTGCAAAAAACCACCAAAATATCCGTAAAAGGATTCTGCAATAAACCAGCAAATAAAAGTCAAAAGTAAAAAAATTGCGTTCTGATCGATCTCATCTAAAGTGTTAGTAGTCTTGAGGAAAAATATTATGAGTAAGCTGGTAATTGTGGCTGTTGACAAGATAGTTGGAATATTAAATTGAGGATAAAAGCCCGAGAAATACAAAACAAATGAAATTATTTCAACAGTCGCGAAAAGGAAAATTATAGATTTGACAGATAATTTACTAATCAGGTTGGAATTTAGAGGCTGAACCACCAAGAATCACAGGTTGATTAATAAATTATGTGAACATGTTTATATCATTTTGTCATGCACTTTTCTGCAAATAAAAAAATTTTAAGGGTTCAAAATAGACTTTAAACTGCGAAGATAACTTGAATAAAACTTTTCATCGATCTTTTGTCTCCTTATTTTACTTTTCTTTCATGTTTTCTGCTTGCAGGTCCTTGTCCAGGACCTTTATTATTTTATCATCGTCCTAATCCCACACTTAATTTTATCCTCGATCATTTTCAAAAAGCTTTCAACACTATTTAAGGGATAATGAGTATTTTGTTAAAGATTATTGTTCATATTGATTCTATTATGGGTATTGCTAATACCTGAAGGTTATTACATCAATGTTTTTAATCATAGTTAGAAAAGAATATTCTACGGTCATATGTACTTTTTTTCTATAGGCACTTCTACAAGAAAATAATCATTATAGCGAATAAAAAACACAAGGTGTTTACGGAATTGACGATATTTCCGTTTTTCTAGAATTTCAAGTTGGTTTTGGGATTTTGTCTAAAGACATTGATGATGACTTATTTGTTAGGTTGCGTTATGAAATTAATCTTTGTTTTATTTTTTTGATGACCAGTAGGTTTGTCTAGACTGTTTCCATTCCTTATAATCCATCAAAATTTTCTTGTGATCAAAACCCATGTTTTCTTCATCTATAGATGCAAGATCCACCCACTTTATTGCAGCTGCATCGTCTCCTGCCACAGGTTCTTTTTTATCACTCTTATCGGATATTTTTCCGATAAATACTGTAGACATAATATGACCTCTAGGGTCTCTGGAAGGATCAGAATATACTCCCAATATGTTATCTAGTTCTATGTCTAATGATGTCTCTTCTTTTACTTCACGAATTGCTGCATCTTCCACCGTTTCGCCTTCATTTATGAAACCTCCAGGCAAAACCATCTTTTCCTTAAATGGGTCCTTTTTTCTTTTGACCAAAAGGACTTTGGAGTCCTGGGGAATTATGGTATCCACAGTAGGAGTTGGATTTTTGTGTTGTTGTTTTCCTATGTTCATACGAATTACTGTACAACAAACAAATTAAAGTACATGGTTTGCAAGAAAAGCATAACTTTTTCAGGATTAAATCATTCAGCAAAACTTGCCGGTCAAAATTTTCGAGTTCGTGCAAGTTAAATTACTTTATTACTTTTCTAAAAATAGGAAATAATCCTGTGCTACTTTGCTCGATGCGATGATTTTAACCTGTCATCTTATAAATGGTAAATTGTTTGACAAAGTAAATATTATTTTAGAGTTATTCAGAGAAGTTTTTTCATATCCTCAAAAGTTTTCCTGTCTTTACATCATCCGTCTATATAAGAGCCTATCCCAAAATTATTTTTCTATAGATAATCATACAACAAGAGAACTGTACCAACCCAAGGTAGTTCCCCACCTTCTTTTCATACCTTGTATATAATTTTCTGAACCTGTTATGCCATGAATTTGTTCTCTCGA
>JBGTFK010000235.1:0-8338 GCA_041747305.1 Candidatus Nitrosocosmicus sp. | reverse complement strand
AGAGAACAAATTCATGGCATAACAGGTTCAGAAAATTATATACAAGGTATGAAAAGAAGGTGGGGAACTACCTTGGGTTGGTACAGTTCTCTTGTTGTATGATTATCTATAGAAAAATAATTTTGGGATAGGCTCTAAGTTTGAATTTTACATTTTTTCTAATATGGTTAAATCCTTGGTGTAATGATACGTTCATGTCTGAAAAGCCAACTAATGATGGAAAGCACGATTTTAGACAAATATGAGTAGTGCTGCACATAATTCTGAAAACAGTTGAGACGAAGTAGGAGACAAAATTAAAGCTGGCATTAAAGCAATGACAAAGAAGATAAAAGATCCGGCTAAAGACTTGCAAGCAGAATATACAAAGGAAAAATACAAAGAAGATACAAAAGATTATTGAGAATTGAAACATTCTTTTCTTGCTTTCTGAAAATCAGGTCAGATCATACGCTCGTTGAACTTTAATTCGTGATTGTTTCATCACCAAAAACAAAAACTACCCTTATAGTCAAATTTATCTCGGGCCAGTGAGATTAAGTTCCTTGTGGTGTACTAATAGGTATAAGTTCGTAGATAGATTTTTAGCTCGTTAATGACTATGAACAACCACCAGGCTGAAATCAAGTGTATTAGACAAAGCCTATAGGAAGGAACGTAATGCCCCAGTAAAGGAAGGGGTAGTACTTATTATCAGAATATCCACCGACAAACAGCATATTGAATTAGTAGCCAGAGAATTACATAAATCAAGAGCATGGGCTTACAAATGGTACAATAGATACAGTGAGGAAGGTCTTGAAGGCTTGAGACATAAACCACGAAGCGGAAGACCCTCCTTTGTGGATGAAGGGAATATCATAAAAATAAAACAGGAACTGTCAGCTAGCAATACAGGATGGGATACCAAGGAGGTAATGGATCTTACTTTAAAGAAAACCGGTGTCAAGTACCATGAAGACCATATCCACAGATTGCTTTACCAGTGGGGATTTTCACTCAAAGCGCCTGAGAAAAAATTTGTTAACAGGGCATCTGATAAGATCAAATATTTTAAAAAAGAATAAGAAATGTGCTTGAAAGCCTTGAAAATGGCTGGAATTTGCCTGTACAGGACGAGTCGATTTTCATTCACGACTCCATCATGACAAAAAGAATAAAATGGATTATCAGAGAGAAACGACCCATGGTAACAATCACCTGATCTTATGATAAAACAATTGTGTATGAAGTGCTATCTTTGGAGGGTAAACAGCTTTCAGACAGAAAGATAAATTTGACGGTCAATCCTTCATAACATACCTACAATAGGTAAAAAAAGAAATTCAAGAAATTTATCATGATTGTGGATAGGGCAACTCAACACAGATCAAAGATGGTGGAGGATTACTTTCAACAGAATATAGAAACGATAAAAGTTGAGTATTTTCCTGTGGGTTCAGTGTTCCTTAATGCTGTTGAAGAATGTTGGAGACAGGGTAAATGCAACATACTATCAAACTACTACTCTAGTTTCTCACAGGTTAAACAAGCTATCTCTAACTACTATGGGAAAAGAAGATTCAACCTAGACATCAAAAAGTATCTGTTTAGATCTACGAACTAATGTATGTTAGTATAGTAGGGTTATATACAATTTAATGGGCATACTGATTTAAGCTTGATGTGAATTTGATTCACTGTTTAAATAGTTAGTAATTTACATTACAAGTCTAATTCTAGTGGAAGAGAAGAATCTTACGAGGCAGGTCTATAAATACGTCAAATTGGTCAACGTAAAAAATCTCTTATGTTGTATATAAAGCAGTGAATGATTTGAAAAGCAATTGTTTCTTTGATAGTCCATCATAAAATAACAAACAATAATACATCAGTATAAATTATGACCAATAATGTTGTTTATATAATTATATGATGGACTTACTGATTGTTTATAACATCGGATATTTTTGTTAAGATATCTACAAATTTCTTTCTGTCTGGACTAGAATTGGTAAATACAATTTCAGTAAATCCAATATCTATATATTGTTGTAGTTTCTTGGTTCCTTCTTCTTCATTAGATATAACAAATAATTTTTTTTGCAAAGAATCATCATCAATAACCTGACCATTTTCTTCAATCTTTCTTGGATCATGTATATCAACGTCAAAGAATGCTTTAATCATAGATCCTCTCCAAAATCTAATCGATTCTAATGCCTTTTGTTTATTTTCATCATATGAACCAGGAATAAATAATATCTTTTCTAATTTCTCATAGTCTTTTCCTGATTTAAAACATCCTTTATTTACTGCAGGTAACAGAGAATCCTTTATTTTTTTATGTCTAATTCGTTAGTGACAAATCCATTTCCCTCCTCACCGGCTAATTGGGCAGATTGTGTACCTAGCCCAGCGATATAAATTGGAATTGGATAAGTGGGCTTAGTATATAAATTAGAATCTTTGACTGAATAGTATTCTCCATTAAAATTAACCCAATCTTCTGTCCATAATTTTTTTATTAGTTTAATGGATTCTTTTAAACGTCTAAATTTTTCTTTATTTGTTGGCCAAACATTTCCAGAAGGCACTTCATTTAGTGCCTCCCCTCTTCCTATCCCCAAGAAGACTCTTTTTGGAAACATATAGGCCAAGGTTGCAAATAATTGTGCAACTATTGCAGGATGATATCTTAGAATAGGAGCTGTTACCCCAGTTCCAATAACCAATTTTGTAGTTTTTGCTAAAGCAGCTCCCATCCAGGGCCATGCGGCCCCTCCTGAAGCTCCTGTATTCCACCAAGGCATATAATGATCTCTAGTCCAACAACGTTCTATCCCCTTTTTATCTAAATATATCACATCATCTAACAAGTCAATAGGATTAATTTGCTCATGAGATGCTTGAATGCTTAATCTTGTTCTAACCTCTGCTGATCTTGACATAGATGTTCTAGTATATTATATTTTATTAGGTTAAACAATTAACTAATTGAATAGAATAGAACTCTTGTAATACTGACGGGATTTCTTTATCCATTCGCTCTGATCTATTTTTCTTTTGTTATCCTAAAAGTATGCAAAAGCCATTGATCTTTAAATTTATCGATTTTTCAGTGTAACAGTCTGTTTATTGGGCTCTGTTAACTTATGAGTTTGGCTAACGAGTTTCATCATGTTATACTTAGTTTACATGAATCGCCTAAGAGATAATTTCTATATTTTGAGCGTAAAACATTATTAATCTTTTTTCAAAAATCATTTTAATGGCAATTTAGTTAGTCAATAAAAAGGAATTATTTCCTTAAGTGAACAGAGCCGTTTATTGTAATTATCGTATATAAAAGGAAAAGTTATAAACTTGGTATTCATTCAATTTCACGTATTTTAGAACCTATATAAACTAATTCTCTAGTCTAATATATGAAATTATAGGAAAATATCTGAAAAGATCAATTAAATCAAACAGATATAAATGATTCATGATATACTAATATTGATAACAGTCCTCATCCGTGGGGATTAACGCCTATATCGGTATTTTAAATAGGATTCGAATAAATAAGAGAATAGTATTTCTTAAAAACTTTATGTGAAGTTGCAATTCATCGAAATTTAGATCACTTCTCATCAGCGCCTCATTAATGAAACAGACCCGGTGGTTTACGCTGCATTTTACCAACTAAAAAAGGACAATTCCTATCGGTTCGGATAAATATATTTTGTCCTAGAATAGTGTCGCAATATTAAATTTGATTTTAATTCGTCTGATCAGATATACTTTGGCTCGCTGAAGCATAAATCAATGAATGAGAGTTAATTACCGACCTCATACATTATCATCGTTTCAAAGTTCACCTTCAGAATACTTTACAATCATGTGTTTGGTTGAGGGGTCGTATACAAGCAGAATATAAAAGTACAGACATATAGATTACAGATATAGTGATCTATCTAGAAAGTTCGTCTACTATTAAATAACTGATACCATCTGTTAAACTCATAATGTAGACTATATTGGTAAAAATTTCTCGATACTATGGCTGCACTGATATTGCATATTATTCTGTGAGAACTTCTTTTTTGTATTATAAATTAAAATAAATAAACAGATCCCTTTTGTGCTAGGGAATAGAAAAAGGTACGACAATCAATCAACTTGCACATTGTTATAAACTATAATTGTAATTAGAATGTGTGCTAAATAGTATAATGAAAGAAAAAAAAGTCGGTTTAAGGACAAAGATAGTTTCCATTAGGATTCTTATGATCGTTGCAATTTTTGGTTTAAGCTATGTATCATTGTCGTCATCGCTTATTACTTTTGGTCAAAGTCCTGAGACTGTTAACCCTCAGATGAAAGCTTCTAGTTTTATAGTAGTACCAATTCAACAGCATCTGGGAGACAATAAGAATGATATATTTGCTCCTAGCTATCCATTCAGAGGAGATATATCAGACACATTTAACTTTACAATTAGTACTACTCCTGTAGGACAAAGTTATCTCTTGGTTCAAGTGTTCGGTTCTTATTCTCAAGGTCATACAATAGCCATTAATGGACATAATGTATCTATCCCACAAGGCGGCTTTGGAAACACTAGTGATGGAAATTGGGCAACATTGACTGTAATAATTGATCAGGGAATCTTGAAAGCAGGTTCAAATAATTTGCAGATTATGAGAAATATGGACTCGCCTAATAACTTTCTAATAGATAACATAGTTGTCAGCTGGCAATTTCAAATCAATTAATGATTTCCTCGTTTGAGATCGATTTGGATAAACCTTAGTAACCTAATTGTTAACCTAAAAACACTGACATAGGGTGTATTTTTCCAACATCCTAATTCTTTTTATCTATTTAATAGAGCTAATTCCCGAACAGCAAAAATAGAATCCATATTAAATAATTTAACCTGCCATGACACCTTAAACAAGGTCTTTTCAAATCATTTCCTTTAACCTGATATCATTTGCAGATCCGTAGCTAGGCATTATAACCTTTAATGATCAAATATCATTGATGATACAGTATGCATCTTTACTGATATTGATTATATTTATTTCTACGATTACCCTCTGTACAGGTCATGCACGTCAAAATATTTCTGAAGAAATTTACAATATGTTTAATAATTTGACACCTGATTATCTTGGAGTCAAAAATTTCTCATACGAACGTCCAGGCGGGTTCTCAATAAGCTCTATGCCAAGCATCAATACAAGTGATAATTCAATAACAAATATACAATAATGTGGGTTAAGGCTCAATGATCAAATTATTTCCTATATAAGGTATAAAAAATCTGAAATCTTTTTGACTGGTTAGATTAATATCATTGTACTAAAAAAATAAAAAAATTAGTCAGAGTCTTCGTCAGATGACACTGCTGGAGCTGGAACCACTACTACCTGTTTACCACTGGCATTGATTAATGCATTTTGAATTTGAACTAGGTTATCTTGAGCTGCGCTTGTATTATCATCGTTTAGAGCAAGGATTGCTGCATTTGTATAATTCAATAGTTTCTCATTCATTTTCGGATCTTGCTGTTTGGATTGATCACTTTGTGATTGAGTTTGATTAGTTTGATCTAATTGTTGTTGAGCCTGTTCTTTTTGTTGTTGAGCTTGCTGCATTTGTTGATCGGCTTGTTCTAATTGTTGTTGAGCTTGTTCGGTAGTATTCTGCCCACTTGTCTGATTGGTTTGATTTGTCTGACCTATTATTTGTCCGTAAATATTAGAGCTTCCAGTATTTAGTAATAGTACAAGACTAATGGTTAGTATTACTGGAATACTAATGTTGATGAAAGTCTTCATTAGGATATATTATCAAACAAACTTTTTATAGTATCAATTTTTGTTGTCCACGCGCTACTTTTAAGTGGTAGTAGATTCTATAAAAAAATCAAAAAAAATTTCAATATAAAACAGGGTACTAATATATTCCGTGTAGATTTTCCGAACTTTTTAAGAACGATCCATTGGAACGATTGTTTTATTATACCTATTTAAGGATGTTATAATATATTAAACGTAAAGATAGAGTGATTGGTTTTTTAAAAATTTTAATGATTAGTACCGAATATCCTCCGATGCAGGGTGGTGTTGGTCGCTATACCCATAACTTGGTTAAATCCTTACGCTTCAATAATTTAGATGTCATTGTTGTATCTAGTTCTGATGGTTCTGGAGACTACAGTGGTATTTCGTCATACAACAAATGTAATTCGGAAATACTATTGAAATTAGTAAAAGAAATTAATCCGAATATGGTCCATGTACAGCATGAGTTCGGACTTTATGGCTTTTTTTAAATTCCCTACGTCCTTCTAAAACATCAACAGGTCTTGACGAATTCTATGATAAATGTAGTACGCCAATAGTAACTACATTTCATACATCGATGTATTTAAAAAATGGATGCAATTAATAAACATAAAAGAAAAAGGGAATGATAGTGACTATCTAAGATTTTACTCATTGTATAAATATTGGAGACATTTTATTAATTATTCATCCATACGTAGAATCAACAAAGATCTTATGTCTAAGAGTGCTTATGGAATAGTTCTTTCAAATTACATGATGGAACTAATACCCGGAACAAATGTGGTATATCACGGATCGGTACCGTATTTCCAAACTGACAAAAGACGTATTGAGGCACGAAAGATGATTGGTCTTCCAGAGAAAGGAAAGCTTGCCTTAGCTCAAGGATTCATTACCAATACTAAAGGATGGGATATAATAAGAAAAATAAAAATGCCAAAGGACTGGAAGTTGGTGGTAAACTATTCAAAGAACTTTTATAACAATGAAAAAATCAGTTTTGAATATCACGATGATAAGGTGATTAATTTGGACAAAAGATATCTTTCCGAAGAAGAACTCTCTTTATTGTTCTTTTCTTGTGACGCAGTATTCTTACCTTATAAGGTATGTTCTGCTTCGGGTATAATGTTCGATGGACTGGGACACGCTAAACCGTTTGTGGCTTTAGACCTGGGTTTTTTTAAAGAATTTTCATCAAAGAACCTTGGTGTAATAACAAAGAGAGCCCCCCGATAATTTGAAAAGGCATTTGGTCAGATCGACAAACATTACTCATATTACAAATCGAATGGTGAAGAATTCCGAAATAAGATAAGCTGGGACAGAATAGCAAAACGACACTTATCCATATACCGCGGCATAATAAAAAACAAATCAGAATCCCCACCAGCAGAAATAATTCGTAAAACTAAAAGTTTAACATAACGATAAAAACACGCCTTATAATATTTCATTTTTATTTTATTGTTATTCTTGTAGATGAATTTAACCGCAGACTGTGGAATTTTAAAATACCATTTATGCTTAATTTTACTATACCGAAACAGAGGCGCGAGAATTAAAATATAAAACACTTGGTTTAACAGATGATATATATGACGTATAACGGAAAAATTGGAGATTTAGTTAGTCATGTTATGGTTGTAGGATGTCCAAAATGCGGTCAAAAAGATAATTTTCAGTCAACTGTAGCAAATAGGATTGTTGATCAATCAACTCCCGTGGAAACTATAGAAGAGCTCGGAATGGGCAATTGGGCAATCACTTGTGGTAATCCTAAGTGTGGCTATAAAATATCAAAATTAGAAGAAATTTTTAGAGATTAAAATCTGAAAGTATTATCCAAAGTTTTTAGAACTTTTAAAAAAAAGAGCTACTTTAATCGAAATTATTTGCTCAAAAGTTTTGGCGACGGCTAAAGGTTAACAAATATTTCTTCATTTAATGAGGCGATGATCTAGGAGTGTTGATAAAGACACTGAAGAAGGATTCTATTTTAATGCTGACAGATAATACATCTAAATCTAGTCTGGGCGCGTGGGGATTAAGTTCCTAGTGCTAGTAGGGTTCTATTACAATTTATACAGATTTGTAATTCCGCATCGCATCGCCAAGCCTGAAATGCTTGTATCTTCCATTCATGCTAGTAATATAAAGATTGCAAGAACACTGGTTAGAAATACTCATTTAACTTTTGTATACGGATATGAAAGTTATCCGCAATTTATTGGTAGATATTGCTAATCTACCAATAAATTGTTTTAATGTCAAATTGATCGATAATTCTTATAGGAACACTAAACAGTGCATCTGAAGCCTCTAACCTTAGTTTCAAATAAATAAGAGATTAAGCTTCCAACTACCTATATAATTCGGGGCCTGTATTTGTACTATTCAGGATAGTCTTATAGAGGAGATCATCTCAAAGACTATCTTGGTTTGTCCAACGTAACCATGTCACCATATGGAACTGGATTCAAAAATATAAACCTCATATTCTCGAGACAAAACGA
>JBGTFK010000234.1:0-7770 GCA_041747305.1 Candidatus Nitrosocosmicus sp. | reverse complement strand
TCAAGATGCATACAAAACAAGAGGAGAAGAATATGTCCCCTTGGGCGTCCATGGAACATTTGTAGCGGTAGACTGGGATTCATGTATTTCTGACGGAGCATGTATCGAGGCTTGTCCTGTTCAAGTATATCAATGGTACAGGTCAGAACAGGATGTTCCAGCAATAGAAATGGTAAACGCTGTTAGTGAAGGGACCGGAGATGATCAGAACAGAGAGGGCAGAAAAGATTATACTGACAAACCAGATCCCATTAGAGAAAAAGCGTGTATTTGGTGTATGGCATGTGTAACAGTATGTCCCACTACTTCCATTAAGGTAGATGAAGCTAACTTACCCGTTCATGAAGAAATGCTAAAATCATTTAGTTGAAACACTGAGATAATCATTCTAAGTTATTTTGACTAGAGAATAAAGTCTCTTATTATAAGCCCTGAAAATTTATCACATGTCGTCATTGTTTCTAAAGGATATCTGTCATTTCTGAATGAATCTAGGAAGCTCCTTGCTTCCTACCCTAGAAATTTAAGTAGACATATTAACGAGCTATTCCAAAATGTCATGTGAACTCGGCTAACATAGATGATGATCCTGTCCGTCAATGTAAAAGTGTCATTTCTCTATACGAATCCGATATTCCAGTTGAAATTATCGCCATACAACTTGATTTAGAAATAAATGATGTTCTAAATATTATAAAGGATTTCCAAAACACTATAACAGAAAAAAAAGAAGCAGTTATCCAGGCATCTAAAGCTTCAAAATTGGGAATGTTGCTAATAGATCCTGTATTTAATATCGATTCTGCTATCACGGATGCTCAAAAAAGAATATGGTTTCAATTGAAAGTAAAATCAGATTTTAATATTTCTCAAGAAAATACACAAAGGCTTTTAGAGAAGTTTATCGGAACATCTGTGCCTCTTGTAGTATTACATGTCGATCTTGTGGGTTCTACAGATCTTTCAATGAATTTACCACTTAAACGACTAGTACCAATAATACAAGCATTTACACAAGAAATGTCTCTGGTAATTGAGGCTTATGGTGGATATGTCTTTAAGTATGTTGGAGATGCAATATTGTCTTTCTTTTTTACAGAAAAAGATGATTTATATCTTCCTTGTGCTAATGCAGTTAGCTGTGCATATTCTATGGTAACCATTATTCAAGAGGGAATGAATATAATTTTAGAATCAAATGGCTATCCTGAGTTGGGTATAAGAATAGGTATTGACGTAGGAGAAAATGCAATTGTCCAATATGGTTTAAGACCAGAGACTATAACTAGCACGGAAAATGTGACTGATACCAATGTAATGAAAAGTAATAAAGATAATTCAAATCAAGATATGAGCAAGGAAGAAAACAGCGTTGCTATTCTTAAAAAGCCACACTTAGACATTCTAGGATATACGATAAATATTGCATCAAAAATGACAAATTATGTTAAACCAAATCAAATAATTATAGGAGAAGCAGTCTATAGAAATCTTAATGCTCAAACTAAGAGAAAATTTAAAAACCTAGATATTGGAAATACTGAATGGAATTATATAGATAATTCTACTGGAAATACTTATGGATTATATGTCAATAATTAACTAAAGTTGTGATATTGAATTAATCGTATCAAATACTAAATAATACTCTCGATACAAAAGAGAACTACATTCCCTGTCTCGAATTCGGATTTCTGTAATCTGTTCCTAACATCATAATAGTGTAATGAATTCTACCTGTCATCATAGATTGCATCTGCGCAAATATGGTAATATACTAGTTAATTTATAATATGTATTGTATGGATTTGTCTCCGAAAATACTTGCTTTGGTTCTGGTAGTGGTAGGTGTAGTTGCCGTTATGTTTATATCAGGATTTCAGATATTTGATGTCTTTTCTCCTGGCATTAGCGAAGTGGTTACGGTGATTCTAAAACAAAACGGAACATGCATAGTTGAAGCATCAGACAACGTTCCTAGACAAATTAATAATTGTACATATGAACAGGGTGATCAAATCGAAATTACTTTCAAACATGAGCAGCCTACAATATTAAGCCATAATCCAATTTAAGAGAATACAACACTATGGATGACCAACATAGTTCTGGTGAAATCAACGTCCCCTATTTTTTATGGATTAGGAGCCCGTGTACCCCTAAGATCATTAGAATTGTTCACGTTAATGAATAAAAATGGAAACAATAAAAAAATATTTAGTCCGAATCTTCATCAGACGTTGATACTGCTGGAGCTGGAACTATTACCACTTGTTTACCACGTGCATTAATCAATGCGTTTTGAATCTGACCTAAGTTACCTTCAGCAGCACTGATATTGTCTTCATGTAATGCCAGTATAGTAGCATTGGTAAAGTTAAGCAATTTTTCGATCATTTTATGATCCGGTTGTACTGTTTGATTGGCTTGCTCTAGCTGTTGTACTGTTTGTTCAGTACTATTTTGATCATTAGTCTGATTCGTCTGGTTGGTATCATCAACTATCTGTCCATAACTGCTTTAAGATGAATCAATATGGTTTAGTAACAAGACTAAACTAATAGCCATTATCACGGGTATGCTAAAATCATTGAATCTATTCATTAATTGTAAAATAAAGAATTGCAAACTGAAGCATATACGGAATTGGCTGCGGTTCTTTGTTGACTATCATAAAAAGGAGATAAAACCTGTTAGGTTAACAGGACCATTTTATTACAAGGTAAGTAGATTTAAACGGTTGAAAGCTACTGTATGTCAAATGCTTCTATAAAATTTGGATGAATTTGTGTATGGACAATCATCATTAAATTCATTGGTGAAACTTTTTCTTTAATTGAATTGTTAAGTAGTATTAGACTACTTTCAAGGTTACTACTAGAAACAGAAGTCGCATTTTTATACATCATAGGGTTTAGATGATTATAAAACACTTCCAATGATTTTGCAGCCAAGCCTTGAGCACTCTGATAGTCTTCCACATTTACCAAGGAGTTGGTTCCGTTCATCCTATTATCCGTATGCATCATTGTTAAGCTCATATTCATTGTACCAGTATTAGTACTTTGGTTACTATTATTATCCACTAATGAACTATCACTCATCATTGCCATATTTGTCATATCTGTCATATCAAAATTAACATTGTAAGCATCACCATAATTTCTCAGAACACTATCAATTAGTTCTGCAAATCTCATTGGATGAATTGATTCATTCCTGTTGCTATCTTGCTGTTGTTCTCCTGTAAATATACTCGAAAAAAAGCCAATAACCTGATTTAAAAAGCTAGATTCTTCGGCCTGTTGCCTTGCTGCCGTCATATTTATGACAACATCTGTGTTTGTGTCAATGGTAGTAATCAATTGGCTTGCTTGTTGTAGTAGTTGTTCTTGTCTATCGCCTGAGGTATCGTTTGTTATTGCAACTGTTGGTACTGATTCTGAATTTGGAAATGATAATGTAATATTTTTCAAATCCTCTACTGCAGATTTCAACTCATCTGAAGTTTTTCTATCCTGTTCAGCAATTTCTATCATGAGATCCCAGTAAAAAATACTAAAAGCTTCGTTCGCATGTTCTTGGGCCAAAGATAAATTATTATTGACAAGATTTACATTCACCAAATTTGCTTCTGTTTGAAATTGATCTACATATGATACAAACGAAGCATAATCATTTGGAGTAAAATTATGACCATATGCAATTTGGAGAAAATAATTAACATTATTCAGGTTGATCATATTAAGCAGAAGACAGACCGATAGCAGAAGTGATACAATTTTATATTCTTTGTTCCCCATAACAAATTTACGTTTAAATGATATATAATACTTTGATTAAGTAAAAAAATACAATAAACTACATCGAAACATCTAGTATGCTACAGAAAAGTAAAGTTCCAAGTGTTTTACTATATTTAAGGAGCCATTAGAATGATGGTTGCTATAATCAGTACACTCGTATCCATTAAATTTAATAACATTCAACATTACATCCCTACACACCAAATAAAAATTATCATATAACTTTACTAGTATATGAAAAGATGTCCATTAATAGTATATCATGTAAAATTAGATTATGCGGATATCCTAATTCTACAATTATAGCTATAAAGGTCTGGTAAAAATTATCATTCATGGGATAAAACTAGTTATCTGTTTATTCTGCAAGCTATATCTAATTATCTTGTCAAGGCGGATATAGCTTTTATCTGTCTTTGATTCTTCTTAAAATTTATTATTCCAATTATAGTGATAATTATAGCCAAAGTTATGACTAGATATGAGAAAAATGAATCTTTTGAATTACCCGTATTAGTATTATCGGTATTTTGAATAAGATTTGAACCTTGATCTATGGCTTCTAAAGATGGTGGCGATGTCACTGAAAGAAAAGATGCTACAACAAGGACAGATACGCCTAATATGGATTCTATTTTTAAAGATTTATTGAGTGTATTATATAATATAGTCTTTTTTTCTACATGTTGTTGAATAAGGCTATCATATTCAGTTTTATCTATATTTTTCAAATCTTTTAGTATATTTGAAATTGACAATGTGTATTTGTATATTTTAAGCTGGTTATACCTTCCTATGAAGATTAATGGAAATGCCAATGCAAGTTTTAAAACAAGTATTTGTCCATACAGTGTATTAAATACTGAATCTATATTCTGAAGATGAATATAGCCCAAATAAAGCCCAGATATTCCAATTATACAAAGTGCAATAATAACTATAAAGGAAAAATTCATTAAAGCAATAGACACATTATGTATACTCACCATATTTCTTGAAATATCAGAACCGTTGTTTGTTCTAATAGTTTTCTCACTATATTCTACGGGTTTGAGAATTCTTAAAACAATGGATGAAAGATAAAACAAACCACCTATCCAAATAGAAACTGCCATAAAATGAATCCAATCCATCGATACTGCAAAAGAAGAAAAGGATGATAAGGAATTGCTATGACTCACCATGCTGTTAGAAAAGAGATTGATGGAAGACAAAACCATAATAATTAATAAAAATATTTGATCTGATATGTTGTTACTACTACGGTATTCGTTATCCAAAGTATATTTATCTGGACTCTCATTGATTTTTTCATTAGTTTTCTTCCTTCTTCTATAGATAGTATAAGAAATTATGATTCCTAATATTGCTAAAGAGGTAATGATTCTTAAAAGCCAAACTTCACCTACAGATGTAGTACACAATATATGGAATGCGGAAAATAGGTCAAAATTCAAATTCTGGGCTAATTGATATGATTGAAGTAATATTGAACTGGTAGAAAAAATAACTATTGATATACAACAAAGTATTAGTATAAATGTCAATCTTTTTAAAATTTGATAATTAAAATAGGAAACACTTTCCTTCTGTTCGTATCTGACATCACTTCTTTTTCTATTTATAAACCTGTTAAAAAAAAAGTGATTAAAAATTATCCCTAAAACTGCTACTTGAGATATAATTAATATGGATTTTACTATAGCATCGTTAATAGATGTTACTGCTTCTGATGATGGGGCATTGTTAGTAGTTTCAACTTGGGCAAGTGCATTGATATTAAAATTGTATAAATTAATAGAGATGAATAATATAAATGAAAAGAATATTATTTTATAAATTGACATTTAAATAATATTTATGGCGTTTATTATATTTTTTCTTGATAAAAAATTAGGTGGAGGTTCTATTTAGTCCCTGACTTAACTCATATTGTGAGACATATGGTTCAGGGAATCCGGTTCTCTCTTCAGGACAACCAAATCCACCCAACAGTGCCTTTCTAACTACATTTTCAGAAATATCGACGGTGGAATTATCGGATGCTCTTTGTTCACCGGCTGGTGAGCACGAAAAGGTTGCATCAAAGTTTGTTCCATTAATGTTCCCAAATATTCTATAATCAAGTGTTGTTGCAATAGTTGGATAAAATACATCAGATTCGTAAGTTCCTACTTCACCATATGCAGGATCCAAATTGGATGTCATGTTTTTATCACCTGCTAATATTTCTACTCTTAACATGTCTTCTAATCCTGTTATTGGTTGAGTACCGTTTGCACGAGAATCGGTTGAGTTAGCAGCGTCTGGCCAGATAGCCCTAAAATCAACAGCAGTTTTGTCATCAACATGTATAGGTTCATCCAGGGAACCAACTACAAACAAATAATCTTTACCATTTATTTCAAAGAGTGCTCTTTGATGAGCATATGACATTTGCAATACGGGAGCCACTAACATAGAGACTACAAATACAGCTCCTATGAGTGTTAAATGAATTTTATTCATTAATTGTTTATTGTTTATCTTTGTTATAATAATTGTTGTACAACATTCGAACTGAAAAAATATCAAAATTGTATTCAGATGTTGTAAATGGTAATATACGATATTTACTGTTAAAGGTAATTAAGACGTCTAGTCATCTAATAGACAATATACAAATAGGGCATAGTGCGACTTCGATAGTTGTACAATAATTGTATTATACTTTATTGTGGTGATATATTATATGTATCTCGTATCTGTTATTGTTTTTGCTATTTTATTTATCATGGGAAATGGTTTGTCATCTTTGCAAGTATATGGTCATGCCAGCCCTATTACCTATTTACCTAAACCGAATGAAATAATTGACTCGGTACAATCTACACCTGACAAATTAACTATTTCGTTTACAGAAAGCCCTGAGCCAAGAGCTAGCAGTATTAAAGTTATTAATTCCAATAATGAAAGAATAGACAATAATGATTTGCAAGTGTCGGATTCAGATAAATCACTTTCTGTATCTTTAGACAAATCTAAAGTAGTACCTGGCATTTATACAACAGATTGGTTAGTATTGTCAAAGGAAGATGGTCACATTACCAGAGGTTCATACGTCTTTTCAATTGCAGAAAATAATAGTCAAAGTCAACAACTACAACAACAACAAAATATTACAAATGTTTCTTCAGGTTATTCTAAGAATATTACAACAGCCGATGATATAATTCTTAAGTTTGATATCATTCCATTTCAGGTAGGTCAGAATACTTTTAATCTTTCTGCTTCATATACGAATGGAACAGTAGTTGAAAATATAAGAAATGTGTATTTAGAGTTTAATAATCCTATCAAAAACTTGGGACCGATAGTTGATACGATGGAAAAGGTTGACTCAGGAAAGTATTCTCTGGTCGGAAACTATCTAAGTCAAAACGGCAACTGGGAAATAGAAATGACTATTCAAAGAATAGGTGAGTATGATATAAACCAACAATTTAATATTGAGATCAAGTAATTAATTTCTTTAATATTTCACCAAGTAGCGCTGCAAAAATCGATACCCCTTTAAATTGTTAGAAGTTCAAATAGGAAAGTTTTTCCATTATTTTTAATTTTTACAAGTCATGGCAGTTCGCATTGGTATTTTATTAAGCATACAAATATACTTTTTTATTATCGAAGTAAAATAAAACTGCAAAAAGAGGTACATAGATACAATACTCTATAAACAGTGTAACTAAAGAATTGGAAAGATTACCTTCATCTACTGCATAATATAATTGGGCAAAAGCACCACCACCGAAGAAAGCAACTAATCCTGAAATTAATATATTTTTATTAAGAGCCTATCCCAAAATTATTTTTCTATAGATAATCATACAACAAGAGAACTGTACCAACCCAAGGTAGTTCCCCACCTTCTTTTCATACCTTGTATATAATTTTCTGAACCTGTTATGCCATGAATTTGTTCTCT
>JBGTFK010000233.1:0-25055 GCA_041747305.1 Candidatus Nitrosocosmicus sp. | reverse complement strand
AGAGAACAAATTCATGGCATAACAGGTTCAGAAAATTATATACAAGGTATGAAAAGAAGGTGGGGAACTACCTTGGGTTGGTACAGTTCTCTTGTTGTATGATTATCTATAGAAAAATAATTTTGGGATAGGCTCTTAATAGGGAAAATCTGGCTTATCTTAAACTTTTGACAAAGGGAATAGTGGGAGATCGTTATCCTGAATTTATCCCAGATATCGTTGGATAAAAAAAATATCATAAGACAAATTGCCATACCACCTAACTATTCGAAACCTTCCTTTGACGAAATGATTGTGGAACAAAATGATAATGTCGAAATTTATGATCTAACTCCAACACGAATGCCAAGTGATACAATTCAGGGATTTATCTTTTGACTAAAAAAAGTTATACTTCTATTTTTCAAGGCATCAAAATAAATTTGAAGTTTTAAGTTAAGATTAACCTATATTTTGTAGCCTATTTTATTAGATTAGTGTAGCCCGCTTCTATCAGGCAGTTTATAGGAGCATTGGCTTCTGTAGTAGACAAGCCAAATTCTGGTGATGTTAGAGTATCAAATACTACAGAACCTGATGTATTTTCGAACGCTATATTTAGGATAGAATTAACAATAGCCTTAAAGAATTACAATGTAAGATACTAGTATTGATTAATATAAAATAATATATAATTAACGGTTGATAGGAAACATCCTTTAATCCTTAGACTTGTATTATTTTTTTTCCACGAGCACGGCTCATCCCATCCCATCTCTTTTTTCATTTCTTAAAACATATCCGCAATCACTGATGGGCCGAACGATGTCATCTTTCTTGTTGTCGTCATAAGATCCAATTATTATTTGGTTGCGTAATAAACCATGTACAGGTAAACTAGTAATTTCGTTCATCAACGACTCCAAAACCGGCTTTACTTTTTTGTTCAATATTAATGTCATATTACCTGGTCTGAGAAGGCTTTAAAAGATCTCCTCCTGATACCGCTATCATGTTAGAGATATGATAATCATTGTATTATCTTGTATCATATTGCAAATTAAAAACAATGGGCCGGGTCGGGTGTTACTCGAAAATGAGTATAATCCAGTTGTCATAATGGGTATTTCACTTTGTAGATCGTATGAAATCATACCCCTGGTCGGATTAATATTGTTAACGGTACAAATTTGAGGTGTGCAATTTTATCATTCTGACATTTGTTAGTTAAGAGTATCTTTGACTTGAGTTTGGGAAAATTAAAGGATCGGGCCCCGTGGGTTTAGTGCCGATATCGGTCTTTAAAAGAGGATTCTACAGGCAAGTAAAAAGAATTGATCAACAAAATTTATAATTACATGTAATCAATTATCTGTCTGATGGTATGCTGAATAAAAAACTGGCACCATTTGCCTCTTTGTTGTTTTGAGCCCAAATCTTTCCACCATGCATTTTTATAATATTTCTGCAGATAAATAGTCCTAATCCTGTCCCATAAAAGGACTTTGTTGCAAATTTGTTAAAAAGTCTTGGAAAGATTTCTGGATGTATACCTTCACCATTATCTTTTACACAAACAACAATTACCTCCTTTCCCTCTTCTCTCATTTGCTCCACTGTTATTGATATCAATCCTCCTTTCTTGTCCAAAATAAACTTGATAGAATTATCTAACAGATTCGAAATAACTTGAGCAATTCTGTGCTTGTCAGCATAAATAAAACATTTCTTAAAGTTGTCATATTGGAAAGATATTTCCATGTCTTTTCTAATGGATGACTCAAAATTCTTTACTACTTCGACTATTAGTTGATTAATGTCAAAGAGTTCTTTCTTCAGGCTAATCAAATTGCCCTCCATTCTAGTTATGTCTAAAATATTTTCACTTAACGCATGTAATTTCTTGCCGTTGTCTATTACAATGTCAAGTAACCGTACCTGTTCTTCATTTTTCAAATTGTCTTTTACGTTTTCTGTAAGACCGATAATGGGTGTAATTGGAGTTCTCAATTCGTGTGCAACTGAATCAATGAAATCCTTTTGCATTCTTTCGTGTAGTTTTAGATTTTCATAGGCCATTTGTAATTGTTCATACAGGTCGGTTTGATTCCAAAGACTGTCAAATATGAATGCATAAGACATAGCGGTAGATTTGCTTTCAATAAATATTGCAATTCCTAGTGCATCTATAAAGTTAAGACTTGAATCATCTTTTATTTCCCACACCAATGTTTTTTCTCTGTCTAATATGTTGATTCTATTAACTGCATTTATAGACATATCAAGTCTTCTAAACTTTATGTTACTATATGATGATTGTATTCTGTCATAAGTATCTTGATTTTTATAATCCATTGAAGTAAGAATTCTTACATCTATTCCCTTTGATGCCAATTCGTTGAGAACCCTAAAACCTCCCGATGCCTCAGTACGAAGCAGTCCATTGTTAGATGAAATAATTATCAATACCTCTCTTTGTATCGACGAAAATAATTTGCTAGTTAATTTTAAGGATTCAATTGTATCCGGTATTACCTGGACATTAACATAATTTCCACTTATTACATCTTGTATTCTTTCTTCAGCATCTATGCCCATCATCCACATTTTTTCAAAGATGTTTTTGTAATGTTCAAGATAGAGAGGATCATTACTTGTCAGCATACTTTTAATCATGTTTGCTGAATCAATTCTATCAATTGATGAAAGTAGTATTTTGTCGCTTAAAGCAAAATTAGTAAATAAGGTATCATTTACGTGTCTAATTTGGAAACTCTGATTCAAAAAAAATCTAACCTCTTCCGCATCTGCCTTTGTATTAATGGTAGTTATCCACTTGACTCCCAAGTGTTCTCCTTTTTTGTATTTCTGTAGGATTTTACTATGAAATTCAGGAAAGTTTTTACGAATCATTATTAGGCCTTCTATGGTAGAAAAGGCGTAAATTTGGTTAGATGAGGTATTGAACTTTGTGATTTGATTTAGAATTTCATCAGGTTTTTCTAACACTTTTGTTGTTATTGGCTCAATACCTTTTTCTAAATATTTTATTCTCTTGTCTAGTGGTAGAGCCCGCTCCCAGTCTGAAAGGAAGCGCTTTTTAGCCGAATATATAACCGATGACTCATTTGAAGCAATCCACAAGTCCTCTCCTTCGGTTTGATTGACCGAGTCTGTTGCCTCGCGAGTGATCAATGGCTCTATAATCGAGAAATATGCTGCTTCATTGTCATACACAACGCAGCGTCTTAAGCCCGAACTATCTATATGTCTAATTTCTGCTCCTGCATCGGATAATTCCTTTGCCGCATAAATTACTCCAGGTTCAATATCTGTTAGAATTTTTGTGCTGCCATGACGGAGGGCTATCCTTTCTTTTAGTAAGGGAATAAAAGGTTTGTAACTTTTAGCCATTTCTTCTCCTGTAATACAATAATAGTCATTTATAGAAGTAAGAGATTTTCTAAAGGCCTCCTGAAGCGCCTTTCTTCTATTTTTTATTATGGTAGTAGACTTATCCTCAGAAACGTTATTGACAGAAAAATGAGCATCGATGTTTTTTTCAGAGGAAAATTCCTCCCTGTTAGGTTTTGGAACAGACAATAAACTGGCCCTCCAATTGTTCAATTATAGATGATAAAAGCCCTATATATGGATGACTATAAATCCTATTTAACAACCATTTTCCTGGCTTTGGTCCTCAATCCGTTAACGATTTTTTGAAACTGATGAACATGTCTGGAAATAGATTGGAACACTGAATTGGAAAGTTATGGAAACAATTCTGGTCAATCCTTGGTATATATATTAGACTAAAGAGATCGTTAATTGACTGAAGACGAAAGACCGCAGAATTGATACTGTAGATTATTAATTGATCAAAATACAAGTCCATATACTAATGATAAATTTGATTGTGATGTAAGATTTCACAAAAAAAAAATTTAAAATTTGTTTAAAGTATTTCAACTGTGGATATTACAGAGATAGATGGTTATACACTAACAGGCCTCAACAAGATAAATATAATCTTGGGTAAAAATGGAGTTGACAAGAGTAGATTGCTCAGACACGTAGAGCAAAGAATTTCTTCTCAATCAGGAATTTACGGTAAGTCAAAGTACATTACTCCTGAAAGAGGTGGGGAATTATCTCTTAATTCTAGCATTGAACAAAATATGAGTAATGATGATAATTGGTTACCTGGGGACAGAAGAAAAAATCAATCAACTATTTTTCGCTCCCAAACTGTGTCTCAATATGCTATCCTAGAAGTCTTAATCTTGAGAGAACTTGAAAAAGACCAGAACAAAGACACCTTTGATCCCTATATTGCAAAAATTAATTCATTACTTGATAACATTGAAATCGTCAGGTCCGGTCGAACATTCAAGATTTATTCAAAATCTTCTAACCAAGAATTGAGGCCTTCAGAGATTAGTAGTGGCGAAAGCGAATTGATTTCCTTGATGGGATATCTCCTTTTCTTTAAGAATATGGCCATTTCCAAAATCATTCCGCTTTTGGTTTAAGTCTTCTATATGGATACTGCAATAGTCTTTGAATTTCTTCTCTTGTAGGTGAACGATCATGTGAGGCGTGAAGACCACTGGGAATCCCTTTTCTTATTTTTTCCCAATTAATTACTATATCGTTCATTACGCAAAAAAGTTTTATAGACTTAAAATAATTAGGAACAGTGGATTCCGTTATTTCACCATCCTTAATCCTTGTTTTTTGATAGTCAGAGAATTTTATCAATTGAGAATATAACCAATTTGGTTTTTCCTTTGCTTGTTCATAAAATAGAAACGCCTTTTCTTCAAATGACCCTTTAAGATTTAAGAAATCAAGGAAGACTTCAAGTCTTTTTGGATATTGTCTTTTGGATTCAGGGGCCTTTAATGCAAATAGAAAATTTAATACTGGATCAACCTCAGTATCCTCCTCTTCAAGATCTAAAGTATCTACCGACTGCAGTCTCTATTGGATTATCCGGTATTTAAGATTATACTCAAATATGATATGGGCCGGGTCGGATTCGAACCAACGACCCCCGCCATGTCAAGGCGGTATCTTAACCAGGCTAGACCACCGGCCCTTGTATTACAATTATTGATTTTCTCTCTACTCTTTATATATAATTGTTCATTATTTTCTGCAATAGTGGATTTGGACGGTTTATTGTGGTTTTTAATGGATTTGTGACGGCTGAAATCCATGTTTTTATCGACATCTATAAAGTCATCAGAATGGTGGTTCTTGATCTCCACCTTACTGATTTTAGTAAGATCGTCCAGTTCTTTATCCCTGTCTTGGTTCTTACCGAATATGGTAAGATTTACTGTGGGAAATAATGAGTTTACTAGTGGTAATTCCCGATTCAAAGAATAGCAAGCTTTTTCTTGATGACGGATTTGATTTTATACTCATACGATTTGGATACTTGTTTTTGACCCTGAATATATAGAATCTCTGCTTTTGATAACATTGTAATACTAGATATTTACTAGATGTAGAATTAAGCTTTTTCGTATTGGAAGGGCTCAAACTCCTAGAAATGATGTCATTAGTGATGACTTAAGTCAAATCCATGCAAGTTGAGCCTGAGTTGTATTGAAATACAATGGCAATATTTGACGAAATTTTTTTCCAAGGGTCAGTCTTCTCAAAAAAGTGTGGAATCAAATGGCTAAGTGGTGTTACTGGGATTTGAGAGAAGCCATATCGATTGTGAAACGATACTTTACATCCGCACGGGAAAGTCGCTCATAAGCCTCATTAACCTTTTGTATTGGTATAACTTCTACGTCGGCTGTGATGTTATTTTTGCTGCAAAAATCGAGCATTTCCTGAGTTTCGGCAATACCACCTATAAGCGAACCAGAGAGATTGCGACGATTAAACAGTAGTCCCAATGCAGAGACTGCATGAGGCTTGTCTGGTGCCCCTATGAGGGTAAGAGTTCCATCGGGACGAAGTAATTGTATGAATGCATTGATATCGTGCTCGGCAGAGACTGTGTCGATTATAAAGTCGAAACTAGCTACATGTTTATTCATCTCCTCACTATTTCGAGAAACAATTACTTCGTCTGCTCCAAGGCGATGAGCATCTTCTTTCTTGTTGAGTGAAGTGGTAAAGACTACTACATGTGCTTCTAAGGCATGTGCAAACTTTACGGCCATATGACCCAGACCCCCAAGACCTACTACACCCACCTTTTGTCCTTTTGTGACACCCCAATGACGCATGGGAGAATATGTTGTTATCCCTGCGCATAGCAGGGGAGCAGCACCAGCAAGATCCAGATTAGAAGGAACCCGTAAGACAAAGTGCTCTTTTACGACTACACTGTCTGAATAACCACCATATGTAACTCCACCAAGGTGTACATCTGGTGAGTTGTAGGTCAAGGTCATATGTGGACAGAACTGCTCCATACCGGCCTTACACTGGGGACAGTTACCATCAGAGTCTACTAAGCATCCCACTGCAGCAAGGTCACCTGGTCTGAACTTGGTAACTGCGGATCCAATATTGGTGACACGGCCAATAATCTCATGTCCAGGAACGCATGGATAGACCGTAGGCATGGCGCTCCATTCATTGCGGACTTGATGTAGATCAGAATGACAAATACCACAGAAGAGGATCTCTATTTGTACATCATCATCGCCCGGCTCACGCCTGGGAATAGTGGTTTGAACAAGCGGAGATTTGGGACCAGCAGCAGAATAAGCCTTAGAATCATACTGACCACGTGATTGTGAACTAAATTGAGTGGTTGACATAACAGTATGAACGTGGTATAAGTATAAATGAATTAGCAACTGGACGCGGCTAGTCTTCATGAAAACGACTAGTAATTCTGGTTGTAAGATTTGATGTAGAACTAGAAGGAATGATGATTTTACTTAATCTTATCCAGCGGACAAGCGACAAATTGAATATGCTCAAAGAATGGAGATCCTTTGTCAAAGAGTTGTAGGACAAAACCTATGAAAGGTGGCACGGCCTACTATATGCCCTTCATAAAGATGATAGAGAAAAGCTACCAAGAATGTTAGTTGATTTTTATAATAGTTTGAATTGGGGGCGACAAAGGATGAGCTGGGTGGTGAAATCTTTACAGTGTCCTTTTGGATCTGGGTACCCTTGATAGTATTCATGGCAATACAAGCGATATCTAAAATAGGTAAAGAAAAAAATGCATTGGAGAATCGGAGATACAATCACTACAGGAAAAAGGAAGTGTGAAACTATTAGAACTAGCCATACTCAATGACTTTAACCGATAAGTCGGTGAATGTATAGTCGTAGAACAGGAACACCATGTAAACTGAATCAGGTATCTGCCTAAAGACTCGGCCCTCCTTACCCACCACCCAGAACAACAATTCAACGAAATTATATATCCTTATATCTACATAGAATTAAAAAACCGAAATGTTATAGAAGCTAAAATCAGTATATATTGTTGGATGACTTCATGTCCTAAAGCAACTGGAGGTGTGCCCAGATGAATATAGGTAGTGGATTATATGGTCCTGCCACAAATGTAACTCCAAATGGCGAGAAACACTGGCCTCCTCTCAATGAGAGAACAAGAACAGAATATAGGGATAAATTGTGGCTTGATGAATGTAGGGAGGAACGTATGTTTCTTTCTTGGTTGACCAAATGTAAACATTATAGTGCAGAATATTATGAAGAAGATTGATTATCCATCTAGATGAACATTGAGTTTGAATAGGTGTCCGACGCCGCTAAAGGTTTTAGAATGTTGGAGAAAAAGAGTAAGAGGCGGCCAAGATGCTAACAGACAAAGTTTCAGAATCTTCCATTTCTATTCCTTTCCTTTTTTGTCTTGTCTTGCAGAATCAAAAACGGATAAACAGGATCAAAAAGTCCACAGAGAAAAATGTCAGAACCGATGTTAATCTGTTGGACTTAATCGATTGAGCAAATCGGAAATAGTTCAAGTTTAGTGGATATTGTTGCGGCCCCACAACTCAAACTCAACGTCAAATCTGCAATTAGAGATCGAGAAAATGTCTAATGGACTTAGTAAAGTCGGCCGTCGCCAAAATTGTTAAGTTTAAACCATATAACGATGGTACCAGTTTTTAATTCAAATTTATGGAAATCTTTTGGAAATACTTTGGGACTTTTGCTCTAGATTATAGGGACTAAGGGGGAATTTTTCTTACAGCTACGACAAATTTGGCTTATCAATTATCAAATGAGTAATATGCTGAAAGAAAAAACACACGTTACCACCATCGACAAAACCATTCAGCTCAAGCCAATGGAAGTGGAAAGCACAAGAAATAAAATGGACACTTCTTTATCGTCTTAACTACGAGATAATGCAAATGATATCTACAATAGGTAAATTGGCAATTCGGACACATTCAAATATTTATGGTAAATTGCCTAAATGAAAAAAATCAGACTTGGTGAAAAAAGAACTAAAATTCTAGATGACAAGACATTAAATATACTAGCTCACTAGTTAACTTCGTTTTGACTGTCAGAACTAAACCAACCATAGTCACGAGCGCTATGAGTTGCTTGATTGTAGCCACGATATTGGTATTGACGAGTTCAGCAACAGTATTTGGGGGCCCCGACACTGATTACACATGGAAAACATACATGAATTCCCAATACAAATTCACTCTAGAATATCCCGCAACAAATTATGGTGAAACGGGTGAACTAGTAATCATTCATGATGAAAACGATAACCGATACTGACTTTTATCTGAAAAAGGATTTTTGTTATACATTCAATCAGCAAATGGAGCAGACAATATCAAACCATTTGTAGAAAACCCAAATGTAAAAAGATTTGAGTCAAGAAAATTTCACTCTGATTCAAGACATAAAACCTGTGAATTATGCCGATATGTCAGGTTATGAGTTTGCCAATTTCAACGGCCTTGAGTCTGTAAATACCAATGTATTCCTAAAACATGGTAATGATATTTTTAAATTTTTAACCATAACCAAAATGAATGACTATAATATGTCTAACTTTCATAGAATCGTTGATTCTGTAAAGTTTCTTTCATGATAGATAGTTCCCTTTTCCCATTTTTAAACGCCCATATCTGTATTGGCTGAAGGGCAAACACCATTTGAAATTCTATTAAAAGTTTTAGGAACAAGATATACAAACATTTTAGGCAAATATCAAATTAATTGTTATACTCACATAGTTTGAACAGAACGTAGGTCACCATTTAATGGTACAAAATACCATATTTAGGCAATTAACTGATTTTACAATATATATTTGATATTCTTAATAGGAACAATTGCATGCCAACCGTAGAAAAGTTTAAGCCGCACCTCCTTTTAGTGAAGGTGATACATATGTTAGGAGAGCTTTTCTATACGTTAAAGGGAAAAGAAAGTAATATTAGAATTGTAGATGTGAAGAACGGAAACCCTACGATTGAATCAACACTTACTGGTGTGGGGAACTTAAAAGATGGAACTGAAGTAACGGAGATAGGAACGTCTCAAATCACAATTATGCCAGATGGTTCCATGCATGGAGATCATAAAGGAATGATGATGACCAAAGATGGCAGTGAGATGGCAACAGATATTGTTAAAGGCGTTGGTCATAGGCTTGACGGAGGAAAGTTGAGTTTTAGAGGGGCGGCATTTACTACTACATCTTCAAAAGGGAAACTGGCATTTCTAAATAACAAGGTTGGGGTATTTGAATATGAGCAAGATGAATCAGGGAACATAGAGATAAAAGTATGGGAATGGAATTAGATAAAACATTTAATTCAAGATATCAAGGCAAAGAGCAATATTTAACCTATTTAAATTATGCACCTGTGAAAAATCTAGCCACTTTTTGTATCCTTAAAATAGTAAAAAACCATATTATAGTGAAATATGGATGAACAATTAATTGCTTAATCATAACCGCTAAGGGGTAATTTTCTTTCAGCATCTCGGGACGTAGAGTAATAGCTGTAAGAAAAAACACCCCCTAGCACCATTCGATTTAGATCATCCAACTCAATTAAACGGCCTGGCAGTAGTCGCCCCCCATTCTCTTTGGAAACAGGATATCACATCCTCTTATTAGTGAATTATGTAGTTTGATCCACTTTTGTGTTATCTGATCAAATTTAAAAGAATCGATCTAAAAATAGTCTAGTAATTACAGAAGCCGAATTTGTTCCTTGTAATAGGTTAAAAAAATATCATATTGTATCATGAAATATTGAACTGGATTACCTCAGGTTTCTTTACAGGAGTATTCTCTCCAAATTTGTATTGATTGTAGTCATCGCCATAATCGATATTTACTTCAAACTCAGTACCCACAGGAACAGCGCTTGTTTTGAAGGTAAATGTTTTTGATGTCAATTGCCCGGCAGGGAAGTATATATCATACGCTGATTTGAAAATATTTTCAGGATCATGATCTACACTGACTGTAATGCCACCAGATATATCACGAGGTGACTGATTTGTAACCTCTACAATGACTTTGAAAATTCCTTTTGTATTTGATGGAGAATTGCTTCCAATATTACATTTTTCAAATCCATCATTATATCCTCTCATGAATTCATTTGTATGGAATCCGGCCCCCTTTCCTGGCTGGTTGATATATCTTTTAGAAGTATCAGATATTTTGGTATCAGAACAACCATGACTGTAACCGGATTTGTATGGGAGATTGTTTGTCACATCATCCTCTTTACATGCCTCTAGATCAGGATGATTTTGACAAACACGATCTTTGTTCTCGCATGATGGATAATCAGGATTCATTATAAAACCAGGGTCACAAGGAACGTTGTCGGGAATACACCTTCCGCTTTCATCGTCTTCATGACTATGGTATCCTTCTGGACATCTATCATGACGTGGATAACACTGGTCATCTCCATTCCGAGCAAAACCTTCGGGACAATTACCGTTCTCATCTGGAGCACATTTAGGCAATGAAGGATCAAACAAGCAATCTCCATCAGGTTGTGAATCAGTGGTTCCTTCTTCTGCGGGATTTATTTCATTAAGGGTGTTTTGTTCGTCATTTTCATTATTCGAACCAGAATTAGAAGCATTTTCAGATATCAATTGATCAGTACTTTCTTCATTTTCGTCTAGTGGAGGAGGATTATCTGAGAGGATTTTGGCTACGCTTTCTGATGGAGAATCGGTTTCATTGGATTGCCCATACGCATTAAGACTCGGAGTGACTGACCCCACAATGAGCACAAAAATTAATAAAAAAATTGCAAGTTCAGTGGAAATATATTGTATTTTTTTTCCTTTTATCCTATCGGACTTAACATCTCGATACATATCACTGATTTTTATCAATATTTAAGAGTAGGAATTGTTATTCTAAAACATTGTCATATATTCTTCTAGTAGTCTTTTAAAGAAGAATTTGTTGCAATATCCTTGAACGAGTCGATGAATTTAATGGTGGATCACTAAAGGCATTTTTTTCTTTTAGATATTCTATATATTGGATATGATGTTGTTGAATGAAAAGGCACCCCCAGGTTTTTAGAGGAATCATTCACCTTGTTCGAACAAACTGTAAAGGGCCTGCCGCTCAACTTCTTTGAAACATCCTACCGTTTCATCTAGATATTAATTCATGCAATTTAGTTAACTTCTCGCTTATCTCATGAAATTTAGACAAGTCTGGTCTATAATAGTGTCTGACAAAAACAGAACTAGATATCCGTCCCTGCAACAAATCTATGATTTCAGACTCGATACCTTCATTTCTCAAATATGTTGCAAAGACTTTTCGGCAGTAATACATTTTCATATCCAATCCTTTTCTTTCTAACATGAGTTTTAATGCATTGCAACTAACATTCACAGAACAGTTTTTTGCTAATTCAATCATGGATTTGTCTATAACAGAAATGAAAACCTTTTTAGTTCTTCTAATGAATTCATTAGGGAATTTATAGTGTTCAAGTATTCCTTTCTCTTTATTCCAATAGCTGTTCAAATTGCAATGCACAAGACCAATACAGGCGGATACTTCGATGGGTCTTAATCCGGTAACTGTATTAAATATAAACAGATTGGCCTGGGGTTCCGGTATCTCTGAAATTACATCTTTTATCCACTTTAACATATCAGAATAACTTGTTTCATTGACGATTTTGTTAAATATGGATAAAGAATTGTCTCCAGTAGACCATAAGAGATTGTAATTCTTTATAGTTTGTTTCCAAAGAGCATGGCGGCCGCTGAACTTCGACAACGATGACAAACCCTTCATTATATGCAACCTTTTGTTTGGAGAAAATGTTAATAATTCATTAATAGTATTCTCATCAAATAGATACCTACAAAATTTGATTGAATAGTTGTATCTGTCGTTAACTGTAGTGTTTGTCCCTATTCTTTGTAAATATTCTTTGTAGCCTTTCCAAAAAACTTGGTCTAATACAGGATTGTTGTTACTAGTATTATTAAACGTTACTAATGAGTCTTGACATGGCGGGGGTCGTTGGTTCGAATCCGACCCGGCCCATATAGGTTTTGCATTGTTTTTGAAGATTTGTCAGGATTATTTGAATAAACTGAATTATTAGATATGATATCTTGATCTGCTTCAGAAATTTGCATTTTGGGTATGGGATTTGAGACTGTATACAGTTTTTCATTTACTGTATACAGTTTTTGTTCTAGATCATAATGGATGGCACAATTATCACAATAGGATCCTATCTTCTTAAGAGCACCCCTAGAACCCGTTCTAATGTAGCTTGAGTTTAGGCCTTTGTGACAAATCATGCATTTAGTCAACTGACAATTACACAACAAACTTGTATTTGATCTTTGAATAGTTCATCACCCTTGCTAAGAATTCAATAGAATGTATTCAAGAGAATAGAGGGTGCGAAGTGTGGGATTTGAACCCACTTATCGCTGTGGATTGTTCCAATCGCGATGTCTATATGCAACAAATGCTTCTATTGGATCGAAACGGAATAATTTACTCCCAATGAAAGATAGTTTCGTAAAGAATTAAAATACTAACAGCATTGGTTATCTCTACTTGGTTTGTGTGTATGTTGATGAATCTGGAGAAAGTGGTCTTCATAAAACTAGATCTCGAAGGTTTCTTACCTTAGGATTTGTATATTGTGATAATCCTGCGAATTTAAGTTTCGCTCTGCGAAAGTATTTACAATACGCACATAGAACAAATATCTATCCTACTTGTCTTAATGAATTGAAATTTAACCTACCAATTTGCAAACTACAGAAAAACTATTCCCAGTTTCAGATAGGTACATTCAAGACTTCAATTACCACTATTAGGAACAGAGTATTAGACATAATAAATAGTTACTCTGATGGAATATTCATAGCATCACTAGATAAAGACACTATTGTATATGCGACTTGGAAACCTGAAAGAATATATAATTATATTTTTGCTACTACCATGATCGAAAATGTATTTACGCAGATCGATCCCAATGAAAATATAGATTTGTTATTTGATGCTGGAAGACTGCATGCTGCAAAGGAAAACGATTTCTTGTGCTATTTACTGAGAAAGTGTTCGTTCTACGGAAATAATGAATTAATTGAATACTATGGTTCAAAATGGAAATTTAATTCTGTACAGTCGCATACTGAGCCGTGTATATGGGCGGCTGATTTCGTAGCAGGTGCCGCACTACTTAATTATAGTCGTGGGAATTCAACATTTCTATCTAGGATAGACAGAAACAAATTTCTCGGTGATGGTATAAGAAATTACTGGTAATATTGGACAACTATCTATTTAGCTGACAACCATTGTGCACGCAGCTTCTTTCCTTTTCGTTCGTACGAACACTTCTGAACGTTCAGATAGTTGGAGTGATTGCCAGTGTTGTCCTCATTTATTACTAATATCAACACATGCTAATGTTGATGTACTGTTATTATTCAAAATCATTAATAAACCCTTAGGTAATTCTGATATATTCTATTTCTAAGTTTTGACAAAATAGCACAAGTAATACAATTGGTATGTTTTTTTCATAACTCATTAATTTTCATAGGAATATAAACATAGTTCCATACTTAATCATAAGCATGAAACTCCGAAATCAATACTTTCAATTCTTATTAAGTTGCCCTTTTGCAGTAGTAGATTGTAACTAGAGTGAATAAAGACTACAATACAAGCTATTTTTAAACTCACCATGTTAGTTATGTCTAATCTCCAAAGTAATTCCATAAGGGTCTTGCATCTAATTCCACACCTTTATGCAAGACCCGTTATTCTTGTTACCTCATCCATGAGTCAAAAATCTGTTCCTTTATCATCAAACATCTCTATATAATTTACCACTTTGAAAAGGATTCATATTACTAACCTAAGGACTTTCATATTCTATCAGAGCGCTATAGTTGATTCTATTGTCATTTGTTGCAGTGGTTAAATAATGTATCTTCCAATTATTAAGAGACGTAATTTGATTAGCTTTTAAGAATTGTTTCATTTGTTGATTAAAGTCCTGTGAATCAAAGGATTGTATTAATTCAGATCTAACTATTTGCATGCTATTAGTTATTTATGAACACGATCTATAAACTTTTGTTAACATTAGACGACGTTGTTTTTAGGCGATTCAATCCTCATCATCTTCGTTATTTCTACTGTTATCATCATTGTCGTCTTTCTCATCATCATTACGGGTGGCAAGATCAGTGGCACCATCAGTTGTTGGTACGTCTGTACCTGTAGTAGATGTACTCGCTTGTCCCGGATTGCTCCCCTTTACGTCACAACAAATTGGCCCATTTCCAGTATCTTGATTAAATTCTTGTATTTCAGCTAATGGCCCTAGCGATGTAGAATCGATATTATTAGATGTAAGAGAAGTAGATTGAGGAGTTTGTCTGGGACTGTTAATGGAAGATTGAGTTAAATTTTGTTTGGTCTCTCCAGGTTGAGTCTTGTTTGCAATATATGAACTATTTACAAACTTAAATGAATCGACCATTTGGTTAAAGACGGGTAAAGATTCAGGGGCCCTAAGCGGAGGTGTTCCAAATTCAAGCTTATACATAGTACCATCAGGTTTTACAACAAATACCTCTGTATCATAATTGTAAGTCATGTACTCAATTCTATATGCTGGCAAACCTGCTACAGTAACAGGATTTTCGCGTATTACTTTAAAGCCGTGTTCAGGCAATAGGTCAGTAACAATTTTTGCATGTTCTTGTGGGCTAAGGTTAGATGTTCTTACTTGCATCGCATCAGTATCTAAATATCTGCTCGGCTTTAGAACGCTAATGGTCAACAGATCATGAATTCCATCATCTACGGTTGATCTTATACTCGCAACTTGAATTGGAATGCCTTCCATATTCAAACCTGATGAAAAAGGTGAAAGTACTTCCCAGTTTGATGGAAATTCAAATTCAAAACCATATTCTGAATTTATGAATTTACTTAATCCAGATGTCTGGTTTGGAATTATATTAGCAGATTTGTCATTCTCGGTATTGGAGGATGATTGTCCAAACAAATTTGAGGTAAAATCCGGGAAATCAGATTGAGCAATGGCATTGGGTGAACACACATTACCTAATATAGTCATTAAAGCGATACCAATTAAAGCTGATAATGCACAAGTATTGACATTCATTTACAATTTGAACTGGTCCAGGTATATAAAAGGTATTAGAAATTAGAAAATGTTTGACTTTTGAAACATTGCAATTGATTAATTCAGATCAGGTATTATTATTACCTACTAAAGTTTATGTTCCAACTTGACTTAATTCATAGATATGAATCAACCTAATTTTAGTCATGTAGAATCATAGCTATACATTTGGAGATTGACTTATTTGTATAGATTATTTATTGGCTTTTCCTACAAATATGTTCATGAGTGCTATTTACCCATACAAATTACCAAATGATGAAAATGATTACTCTAATACTCCTGTGGCTTATGATGGATTGGATTATAATATAAGAGGTTTTCCTTCTCATCCCAGACATGGTTTTGTAATCTTTATTGACGTCTTAGACATAAAGGGAATCTGGTTAAATAAGGATCCGAATGAAGTATTTCAGATCTGGAAAAATATCATTATTCAATTTATCAATTCTACACAACAATACTTAAGAGAATTTTCACCTTATGTTACCACAGTTTCTGATACGATCATTATAGGTTGTGATTGCAAGATAAATGAAATAGATCGGGTTTTTGATACACTATTATTTCCTTTCGTTTATTCGATTCAGAAAGAATTTCCATTGAGGGGTTCGATTAGTTATGGTACTTATTACTTGTCTAATATACTTGTAATTGGGCCTGCTATAGATGATGCGGCATCTACACACAATAAAATAAATATGCTTGGCGTTTTTACTACCCCAAGTCTCTCCATGGCATTGGATCGAATGGGATTTCTACAAGATTCAGATAGTATGTGCAGATATAGAAAGGTAGTTACTAAAGAAGAGACTTATGAGGGTTTGGCTTTAAAATGGTATAACAAACAGAATAAACAGATGAGTGATTTTCTACTAGGACAATTGAACTCACAAACAGATACCCAAGTCAAGCGAAAGTATGAGAATACGATTGATTATTGCAGATTTATAGACTCCTTGAATCGATAAAATTACCTAAATTAAATAATTGTTGTTAATAAACTGAAACAGATGAAGACCGCAAGGATGCGCGTCAAACTAATCCTTCAAAATAGGATAATTATACTACTAATCGGGCAATACAATCTCCAATCTTATACTCATGTTCTTCAAAATATTTGACTATCCTGTTAACTGCATAATTTGGTAGTCGCATATTTGAGTTTAACAAAGCTGATTCTACTTCTCTTGGAATTTGTAAAAAGTCATCAGGATAATCGACGGTAACTTCGTTATCATCAAGAAATTCAATTTCCAAATGATCTTTGAAACCAATTATTCTATTAATTCCAACCTTGCGTAGACCTGAATTAATTTGTAGGACAAATGATTTATTATTGAGATTTACATCGATTATATTTTCATTAGATGTCTCACCCGGTTCGCTCTTCCCGTTAATATGATATTTGTGTAAGAGGTTCCGAATAACGATGTTAAAAGAATCACCCGTCTTTCCTAATTCCTTAAGTGTATTATAATTGTCAATATCTATCAGTATTTGTTTGAATTGACTATTGTTACCTATATGTATGTCGCTAATATTTAGAACGTTGATAATATAAATAAATTTACTGTATGTTGGTAATGATGAACTATTAGTTGTTATAGTTTAACCATCACTTACAAGTTATATTTTTGTTTAGGAAACTGTTTTACTTGGTGAAGGTCATGAAGGCTTTAGACATTAGAGAGCGTCCAGAATCTAAATAGTCAAAATAAGTGATGAAAAACCTGACTCATTATTGATTATTTCTTGAAAAATCAGAGTTAAGCAATTTTATTTCTAAATCTTATTAACAAGCTTGAGATAAACAAGATATGAAGAACTCTAAATTTTCAACTGAACTGATTATCACAATTATTGCTACAAGCCTTGTTAGCAGTTTATTTGTTTCTACATTAGGAGGAAACAGTTTGGTTTATCCAACCCCCTCTCTTAGTCAGTCTATTCAACAAAATCAACAGGACTTGCAATCTATTATTAATAAGGAAGTTCAACAGACAATTACCGATACTATTAACGATATAAATAATAGCAATTCAGCTTCCGATCAAACTAATAATAGTCAAACTCAAAATAATACTTCACTGGCCCCATTTCAACAGAAGGCTTCAGTGATAGATAATATGCCTTCTCAAAAGATAAGAGTTGGAGATATCGATATAGCGTATAAAATATTAGGAGATGGAAACCGCACTATGATACTAATTACAGGATTAGGCGCTACTATGGACATGTGGAGTCCATACCTTTTGAATAACTTGACTGATGCACCTAATGATTATAGAGTAATTATATTTGATAACAGGGGTGCTGGCGAATCAACTATAGGTACAAAAGAATTTTCCTTTAGTCAATTTGCAAACGACACACTTGGATTGTTAGATGCGTTGAACATCAAAAAAGCTGATATTCTGGGAGCATCTATTGGTGGTTCAATTGCATTGGAATTGTCCACTCTAAACCCCAATAGAGTCAATAATCTAATAATATATGAATCAAGCTGCGGTGGTAAAGATTCACTACCTCCTAGTTTGGATGTAATTCAGACGTTTAGTAACTCATCATTATCCCCACAAGAGAGAGGTCAAAAATCAATATCCTTGGCATTTCCGGAGCAGTGGCTTAAATTAAACCCTAACGTTATGGATTTTCTGCCGATTCCAAAGGAATCTGTATCTCCAGATGTAATCCAAAAACAACTAACAGCACTTGAAGAATGGAGCGGAAATTGTCAAAAGCTAGAAAATATAACCTCGCCTACATTAGCTATAGTTGGAACAGAAGATGAGTTTACTCCAGCTGAGAATTCAGTAATGATTGCAGAAAAAATCCCGGGTGCATGGCTGGTACAAATAAGAGACGCAGGACACGGACTGATGTATCAATATCCCGCAACCTTTATTGAAATTGTGGAGACATTTTTGAATGTAACGGACAATAAAATGAGGTAAGGACTTTTCTTTATTACAGATATACGTCCTTTAATCTTATTGTTATGATCTGGATTGACGTTAAAAGTTAGATTGATAAATCGTTTTATTGGAGCTGTCCGTAGAGTGTGTTAAGAAAATTTGCCCCCGAGTCACACCTTTTTTTGAATTACATTCTTACTTTCTAATAGAAAATACAGATCCTTATTCTCTTCTTTCAGTTTTGCAAACGAAATCGGTTTAAATCCTTTGTTACCCTTAATTATGCTGTAGATCTTTGTTCTAGGTTCAAAGTCTAATTTTCTCTTTTTATCACACTTAGCCAACCATTCTTCCATTACTTTTGAAGCTTTTAACTCGGATAGATTTCTCACATTTAGCAAATAGGGTCCAATTATTCTCCATAAACAATCCTTTCTATAATCTTCTATTGGTATTTGTAAGAGTTTCTCTATCCAAACAATTTTTGTAATGTTTTTAGTTTGACCTCTGTTATTTGTAGAATATTTGAACTCTGATTTCTGGAGCGTAGCTTTTTGTCTTTTATCTCTGGTCAGATTTATTTCTTGTTGAGTTAACCATATTCTAAATTCATGTACCCATGGATCTATTTCTATTCGTTTGCCATTCCATTTCTGAAGAACCTTTACTATCGATCCTTCCATACTTAAACCTCGATTCAAACATTTTGAATTGTATGTCCCTTAGAACTATCACAAAGTTATTCTTATACTTTGGATGGTGTAGCGGGTCGGTCTCACCATTAGCGAAATATTCCTTTGCCAACTTTAGGAACGCTTCTGATACTGAAGGCTCATAATGTCTACCGAATCTGAATTGAAAATATTTGGAATGATGTATTCCTAAAATATACTAATTAAGATTATGGCGTTAGAGTAAGAGAAATATAATTTCAATTACATAATCATTAATTTTTTGACTTGATATCTAACACGTAAATGCCCTTCGATCAGTCTGTAGGTTGAAAATGATTTGTTTTATGAGTAAAAACTAATACTGTCGAGTGTTATTTTCACGAAATGATCCATTTGACGTATCTGACACATTTGACCTGGGAAAATACAATTATAGATTCCTATTGGCCCAACTTATTTGCAATGTAAGAGGTTTAAGCTGCACTATTCGAACTAGTGAACAGTCAGTAAGCAAATCTCTTACTTGTCTCGCTTTATGATTTACGTCTATCTTTAGTTTTCTCTTATCTATAGACACGGACGTTGAATCAAGTATATATCTCCTAACTATCGCATCATTTTCACATACTTTGTACAATAGATCTTCAAATTTGAACGCTGAATCTTTCTGGTTAAATGCACTCTCTAGTAATTTCAAACATTTCTCAAAGGCATATTTGTCAGGCTCTAACGGAACCCTTGAAGAAGATGAAATATATTTTGATATCAGTTTATCATAAAATGATATTGCCTCATTCGCATCCAATTCGTCTACAGTATGCTTTAGTTTTAGCTTTGATATGGCTTTGCAAAGTCTAATAATTGTCTCTAGTATTCTATTTGAACCAAAATCTGGGTTTGATTTCTTGAGGGCTGCATAATAGTATTTTATGCGATTCTTGCAGTTTGAGTCCACTGTGGGATCAATCTTCCTAGCATATTCGATATATTTTTGAAGGAACAGATCATAAACTGGTACAGGTTTAGAAAGTGATTCCATCTTCTTATCTATATAATTCAATATTGCGTCTTCACTTCTATCTCCAGCTACAACAGATATCAAATCGAATCTGTCCTTAACAGGTGCAGTCAACGGTATTTGATCGAGGCTGATATTACCACTCGCTAGTTCTTGATCGTTAGCAAGTTTTAGCAGATTGGTTGAAGCAACGATAGTTGTAGGAGATTCAATGTCAGAATGTATTCCATGCTTGTTGATGCTGAACTCGCCTTCCTCCATCACATCTAACAAGTATTTTTGCTCTTCAAAAGCCAAAGTACCAATCTCATTTAAAGCACAGATACTATACTTTGCCAATGGAATGGCTCCTAATCTTAGCAAATGATTTTCATTTCCCTTCTCAACAATTGCAGTTAGACTTTTACCTGAAGAATGCTGACTGCTTTCATAACGACTATTAGTTATGAGCTTTGCCGCTTTCTTTAGTAATGAGCTTTTTGCGAGCCCTGGTTTTCCCACCAGTAAAGTATGAATTCTATTTCGCCCTGCTCGGTTGGATTTGGTTTTATTCAAATCGTCACCTGAACTCACCAAGCTTAGTAAGAGAGATTCTTTCGCAATATCTTGTCCTATTACAGATTTGTCAAACATGTCTACTAATTTTGATATAGTAGATTCATCGTGTATTTTTACAAATCGTCTAATGGCATTCTCATCCAAACTACTTGTTACTATTTGAATCTTATTTCGGTAGTCTAAATTATTTCGAGAAAATAATACAGGGATAAGATTTCCTTTTTGATTCTTTTGGATGATGTGAACGGAGCCGCTTATTGTTACCTTCTCTCCCACCTTAATATTACTTGTATCTGTATCAAGTAGCAAGCAACTTAACCTCTCGATTTCACTAAATTTTTCATCATCTTGGAGTTCTACCATTATTGCATTTACGTATTCGTAATGGATACTAGGACTACTTTGACACTTTTTGCAAGGCGCAGGATTCAATCGAGGTTCTCTATAAAGTGGAACTTCGAAATGTTCGGTTCTCATATAAAGTCCACAAATACATTCCGCCTGATATGATTGAATTAATTTAAAAGGTTCAGATACACTAATGATTGCTCCTTTAACTTTATGATAACCTTTACTTTGCTTAATTGCACTAGATACATTAATCGTTTCTGATTTTGTTACATCATTAGTGTCAGATACGTCAGATTCATCAGGATTTATGATAAATTCCTTAATAGAATCTAATGGACCATTGGTCGGTATTGCGTTAATGTAATATTCGATCTTATCTCTTTCTGCGTTTAATATCGATAGTATTGAATCAGTTATAGAACTTAATTCCTTGGTTCTTATTGCTTCTTTCAAATCGTTAGTCACATTATCATTAGTTTTTTCCCAGTCAATTTTAAAACCTCCATCCACTTTTTCATATTTTATGAAGGTTTTGAAATTTCCATGGTTTCGAATATTACTTACAATTTGATACTGAGGATTGATCTCAATCGATTTAAGATTGTCATTCCTAAGTTCTTCGGGTATGGGTAATTCAAATAGTACCTTTAGTTTTGGGATTTCATTTTCAGGAACAGATTTTGAAGTCTCTTTGAGAGTATCAACTAGTTCATCATTAGGAACGGTATCAAAGATGTCATCCAACCATGATGATTCAGTTGTCATCTTGATATACCCCCGATTCCTATGTTACTATTCCATTTACACTTTAATCCTATCACTGTTGCATTAACAATACTAGTCTTATATTTACTAATTACGTCTGCCATCTCGTCGTCACCTTTTTTATATATTTGGACTGTATATATTTGTTCTGATGTTATATACTTTTTACTTCGACATTATGTTATTGCTAGTAGAACGATACCTAACTTGTATCTTACACAGGTTTATCATAATAACTGATTTGTTGCATTCGTTAGAATTAGAAAACAAATAGTCTGATATTCGATCATTTTCGTTACTTTGTCCCCAAAGTTTATAACTCAATTTGGGTAAATAATTGATACACATGTTATGACCGGCATGTATCAGTGTGTGAACTGAAACCTTGACTCGTCATCTTGGTTTCGACGAAGTTCATACATTGAATTGGCCGGACCAAAGGCTTCTATCTCGTCGTCTAGGTCTGGCCAGTTGTCTCTCAGCGGGCGCAAGCCCCTGAGGCTTCTTGCTTAATTCATCGTCAACTAACAGAGCACTGCAAATATATTCAAAGAGATGAATACCTGATGAAGATAGTTTCTCTTGTTGCATTCATTTCCACTGCATCTTTATATTCATGGAAATGAATTAGACATTCATGAATATGTATTCATGTAACTTACCTGATCAACTGGTTTCTTTCGAGTCTTGCTTTGTTAATCCAAACTGTTGGGGGGATTGTTGATGGAAATGAAACTTGAATTGATTGCAATTCCGGTAACAGATGTGGATCGTGCACGTGATTTTTATAAAGATAAAGTAGGATTTATTCTAGATCATGACCACACAGTGAATGAGAAATTACGTTTTGTTCAAATGACACCTCCAGGTTCAGCCTGTTCAATTTGTTTTGGGATTGGTATTGCTGACAATATGAAACCCGGTAGCATTAAGGGTTTACAAATGGTAGTCAAAGATGCTCAAGCCGCTCATGATGAGCTTAAAATGCGTGAGGTGGATGTTACTGACGTCGATACTCAAGTTTGGGGGAAGTTCGTTTATTTTAATGATCCAGATGGCAACGCTTGGGCGCTTCAGGAATTACCTCCGCGTGGCCAATTTAAAGTATAGTGGTCAGAGAAATCTCTCGAGCGTTCTTCAAATTATAGTACGAACACTAGAGCTTAAAATTGGGATTTAATTGAATCAGGGGCTTAACCAATAACATAATAAATTTAACTAAGAACGGCATGTTAATTTAAAACAATAATTTGGACTAGACTGTTTGTTTATTAATTTTTCATCCTTTAGTAGCATCCCCTCGTGTTCCTCTATATCTTCTAAACAGGTTATACAGGCAAAGACACTTTTATGATCATCTCCTTTACCCTTTACCATCGTGTCGTCCAAAAGCGTAAGCCATTGGGCTTTTGTATGATTATTATTATAGACGTTAATGCAGCTATCCTTTGTTAACCAAATCATTCTTCTCGATTTCTTTTGTCTAGTCTACAAGTAACGCCATTGTAGTTGAAAACATTAGTTTAGTCATTATTTGATTTGAAGCAAAGTGATTCGCAAAATTGCAATAGTATTTTGTAGTTTATATAAGAACAGAAAGGTCTTGTTGGAAACTAATAGAAAATATTCTATTAAAATATCTCTTGTAAATATTATTTTGGTGGGAGTTTTTCCTCTTCCTGTTCCTCTTTAGTATGAAGCAATTTGTATACTCCTGCAGCTATTAATCCCCCAGCAATTGGGGCTACCCAATAAATCCACTGATATGCAAAATCCCATGTTACTAAGGCGGGACCAAAGGAGCGTGCTGGATTTAATGAGCCTCCTGTAATTGAGCCTCCAAATATAACATTGAATCCAAGAGTAAAACCTATGGCTAGTCCAGCTAAGGGCACTATCTTAAAGTTCTTAGAGGTGGTTGTAGCTAATACAACATATACCAGCGTAAACGTCATGACAGTTTCTAAAATGAGAGCTCTTACAACATTATCTTCGGAAGGCAATGTCACACTCGCAGACATTTCAGAACCAAAAATTGAAAATACTACTGCCGCAGCGATTACAGCACCAATAATCTGAGCAATGATGTATACAACTGCTTCCTTTCCTCCTATTTTCTTGGCCACCAACAGGCCAATTGTAACGGCAGGATTAACCTGTGCACCAGAACGATATCCTATGGCATAAACAATAGCTGTTAAGACTAGGGCATGAACCAAACCTATTCCAATTACTCCTAACTGTCCGCTATCTGAATAGACGGTTGCAGCAGACGCAATTGCATATACTAAAATAAAAGTACCGACGATTTCGACCAAAAATTTGTTCCTTAAAGATGGTTGGAACATCTTTTGAGCGTCTTTATCCATTTTCGATTACTAATACTCTTAGAAATATTTAAAGGATGATATGATCCTAATTATAGAAAATAATCATAAATAAACATTCAAACAGATATGGTAAAGTATTAGATTATGGGAATAGATAAGTTAAGTATCTTAATTTGGATCTACATTCATTCTTATAATATGATTTTTTTACGCTGCTAAACAGACGCTAAATAATTAAATGTTGATGAAAGATTAGATACTTAACTTAGTTAATTTTCAAAATAGTCTAATCAAATGAAAACTGATTAAAACCCAACTTAAATTATGTATTCAAGTTTTAAATATTCAAGCTTCGGACAAATATTTCAGCTTTATATTATGTCAATATATTAAATATTAATTCTTGTAGATATTTTAAGGAAAGGAGTATTGGGATGTCAGGTTTATAAAAATGGATTAGATAGTATACATAGGAGAGAAATTAATATCGCTTTAAAAATAGTTCTCGGTACTTCTTTCTCATTTCCCAACCACGAAATGATCTTGTTCTTAATTTATAGTTACAACATGGACAATAGATGATTTCATTCCAGTTTATAAATATCTCACAAATACTGCAATGTGGTGTGTTGAATAACTACTTTTCAATTAAGCTATATAGCTCCTGTTATTAGGATAAATATTGTCTGATAACTCCAAGAAAGACAAGACGAAAAAGCCAAAGAGGAAGATTAACTGGAGTGAATACAATGAGTGTCTTG
>JBGTFK010000232.1:0-13051 GCA_041747305.1 Candidatus Nitrosocosmicus sp. | reverse complement strand
ATGGAGAATATTCTCGTTATGACCACCTGGATCACAAGAGTTCCAAGGTGAAATTAAATCAAAAGGTTCATGCTGGTGAAGAGATATCTAAAATTGGATTGACAGGTTATACCTATATTCCGCATTTACACTTTCAAGTATTTGTATTCACAGGATATAATATTTGGACCGATTTTGATACAATAGAGATCAAGAGTTTTAGAAATATCTTGTAAATCGGTTCCAAATACAGATAGAATGTAAAAACAGGACGCATTTCTAAAACGACATACCTATGATATTAGTATGAATGAATACAATAGTAGAGGAAATTATTATGATGATAGGTAACTTATATAATAATATGATTTGTAAGTTAATATATGTCGCAAGGGGAATGGTTTACTACTTACTTACAGTATGAAAACATGAAGGACTTGTTAAATGTCATCTTGTATATGTCGCAATCATTTATGGCCATTACACCCATGCTTTATCACATCACGTCCAAAGATAGGGAAATCCTATTTGTACATACCGGCATGGTTGGAGGTGTTGTCGCGCACTATCATATATTAAAAGATAAACCGTCCTCAAAATTTGTAGAATTAAACAAAATGACGGCTGATTTTAAGTTTACAGAAGCAATTGGTAACAACAATCAGTGTATATATATCCCGATTGTTAATTTGATACACTCCACGTTATTATTTCCCACAGATAACCTCAATTAACAGATTTCAATTTTCATATCAATGATCCTTTTCATATGAATCCCAGATATCTTTAGCGATTCTGTACGTTACGGTTTTCAAGGTATCTGTTTTTGTAACCACCAATTAGGACGGATTTAACGCAAAAAAGGTAAAAGTAAAGATAGGATAAAAAATGCGATTGGCAGGATATCTAAGATATTTGTTCCAACTTACTAAAATCTCCAAAAGTAACTATTGATTCCGGAGTAATAAGTTCGATAAATTCCTTATACATTTGATCCCCACTTTTATCACCTTCCATTGCCTTCATAAATTCCTGTACATGCTTGGCATCCCTATAGGATTGGATTTCTAGCCATACCTCCTCATCATCGCTAGCAGAAATAGTCTTTGATAAATTTACAAATTCCATCATGTTCTCTCTTGAATTGAGGTTAAAGACTTCAAATTTTGATACTCCGTGTTTCTTAAAAAAATCATGGGAATGCTTGTTAATCTTTACTAAAGCATCATGATTTTTTTTGGGGGCGCGGTACAGGAAAATGGCTACCTGACCATTAAAATCCTTTTGGTTTGTAGAATTATCCAAATTATTCATAACAAGAGTATAGAATGATATTATAAAAATAATTAAGGGATCAAAAGTATACTAGCAATAGATAGATTATCTGATTGTCCGTTGTAATTATGGTTTAGTTCACGTAAGATGATACTTTAGATGATGGTCTCGTATTATGAATAATATACATCCCTGTATCCATTATGGCTGAATTAAAGTCTTAACAAAAACTTTAAAGTCCTATTGTCAGCATATATCCGTTAATACCATATAGTTTCAATTATGATTTAATGATGCTATGACCATGTTTTCTCAAAATAGGACACTTGATTAAGAATAAAGCTATTTTTTTCTATAATACAATATTATTTCATATTTTCATCAGAATTGTGCTATTGTCTTTATTTTTAGGACAAATTATCAGATTCTTTAGCTGTTGATTCCTGATTATATCCTCATTTGTGGAACATTTTACCTAACCCATACCAGTTTTCCATGTTATTACAATAAGTATCATAATCATGTTAGAATCATTCCATAATTTGACTGAATCTCACTTATTTGATATTTGATTTAATCCAATGGAAGTGGTAAAAAAGCTATTTGGAAAAGTTTTCTAAATTCTTCTTTTGTAGGAATAAACTTAGTTCTCTATTTTCTTCCTTAAGTTTCGCGTATGAAATTGGCTTGAATCCCCTATTTCCTTTAATTATGCTATATATCTTAATTTTAGGTTCAAAGTCTAATTTCTTTAGATTGCTGCACAGGGTTAACCATTTTTCCATCGTTTTCGCAGTTTCTGCTTCTGAGATGTGTTTAACATTCAGTAGGTATGGACCAATAATTCGCCACAAGCAGTATTTTCTCTGATCTTCTATTGGCGTTTGTAAAAGACGCTCAATCCATCCAATTCTAGAACTAGATTTATTTTGAGGATAACGCTCTCCACTGCCAGGGTATTTTGTTTTACCTTTTTTGGGAGAATTTGGTGACATATTGGAAGACGACTTGCTAAAATTGATCTCCTGATTTGTTAACCATATCATAAATTCGCGTGTGATAGCCCCTCCATCAATTCTTTTTCCATTCCATTTTTGAACGATTCTTACTTTGGATTCCTCTAAGCTTAATCCTCTATTCAGGCATTTGGAATTATAAGTATCAGGGAGTCTAATTAGGCAAGTCTTGTATTTAGGTCGATGGTTGGGATCAGACCTCCCACTTGTGAAAAAGTCTTCTGCAAATTGCATAAAGACCTCAGATACAAAGTACTGCGTGTATCTTCCCTTTAATGAAAATAGATTTGGAAATTTATCTTTAGAAAAAACATATTCATTGTCCAGAACTGGAATGTCTACAGGTAGGTAAATATGATAACCATTCCCAGTCCAAGAAAGTGTCGGATGCGAACCTTGCATTTGTTCCATTTTTCTCAACGTACTATTCTTGACTTTATCCAATTTGTTAATGTCATTATCAAAATTGCCAAGATCCAAGTCAACGAAAACAAAGTTTGGTGATTGAATTAGTATGCCTTCCTTCGATATAGTTTCAGGATAAGCGTTAATGCGACAGTCTTTAAACTCAGAATGCTCGCATCGTTTCAAGATTTCTTGCTTTGTATTCACGGTAAACTGTCCATTTGACCTAAAGGTCATCATTTTACGAGGAAATTGGCCTACGGAACTATTGAAGTGGGATAAAATGAAATCTATAGAAGGGTTAAGAATTTTGACTTCACCCACCATATTAGTATCATATTTTATTGTGAGTCAATGATTCGATGATAATAACAATACAACCCAGTTCGTTTGAGCAAATTTGATCGGAGTATAAGAGATCGACATATTTTTACCATTTACCTTCTCTGTCAATAACCCTGATTCACCATTTTTTGCATTTTGAAAGCTTTGAAATTTCGTAAACGATTCCACGTTATTGTTGTTAGATGACGAATCAGCTATTTCTGTACCGTTATTATCTGCTATTACGAACCTCTTAATCCTATCTTCTGTTAGCATTGCTGAATTTATGAGATCATTAAAGTAGGTAAAGTTTAATCCTAACACTTGCACTCCTACCAATGAGTTGTGGTTTTTCGTGTCTGAATAAATTGGGCTTGCAAGTATTGCAAGTGTTTCACCTGTAGTTACAGCATTTATTGTATTACTTAAGTAAGGCTGATTAGTTTCCACTGCACCAATAAAGTGATCTCTATATGTAAAGTTGGTTGTAGAACTATTAGTTTGATACGGTGAATATGGTTCACCAAAGTAGCGATCTCCATTTGGTAGAAGTAAACCTACATACAATAAAGCCTTGTTAGCACCCAGTAATTTTTTAGCTTCATTTCTCTTCTCTAGGTCTTGGTCGCTAGGTATCCCATGATACTTCGTTTTCATTTCGCTTGTAACATTTACCAGAGGTATGTTTCCAAAAGAATTAGATCCGTTCATTGAAGCATCCGCGATAGCCATCAAATTCGATATAGTATTATTCAAATATTGAGAAAGAGTATAAAGATCCAGCTGTTTCAATAATGCAGAGTTTGTAGTAACGGCTAATTGTGATACATTTGTATTAGTGCTATTTTGGTTATCATGTGTTAGAGAGAATATGTTTACGACAGGAATGAAAACGAATGTCATAGTAGAGATTCCGATTATTAGAAACAAGAAAGGCATTGCCATCAAACCTATTCTTTTTACCATCATTTATGAAATATTCTTGTTCTTATTAAGAATTGTCGCTGCTAGTTAAATTTGTCGGTCAATTTTGTGACAAAATACAGATTTTGACCAACCAGTAAAGTGTCACAAGACATCACATAACGAGACAGAATAAAATATTTCAAATGATAGGCATTAAAACCTTTTTTTTGGCGATTATACCCACGTTTGGCTCACATGCCGCACAACAAATTAGATATAATTCAAGTCCTTTAAATTTAATAACTATTAATACGAAGAGTTGAAATTCCCATTTTGGGTAGAAAATTGAAATATCCTATACATTTGTGTATATTTTATGAAATAGATATTCATGTAATAGAAACTTCATTATTATAGTATAATTGTTCAGCTATTTTTCATGGTAAAAAAACTTAGCATAGCTTAAATTGGATAATGCAAATGAATGTCATATGACTAAAATAATAAAACTTCAAGTCATATCACCATCTAAAGTAGAGAAAAGAATAATTTTTAGCTCTGATGATAAAGATGCGTTAGTCAAAGGGGTCGAATTGGAATCCCACGTTTGTGGCTGCTGTGGATTTGTTTTAGCAGAAAATATAATGATCTACAATTATCGCGATATAATATTACAATGCCCTAATTGTAAGTCATATAACGAGGCGCCAAACAGTGAAAATTTCAATGCGTAGATTGAATGTATATTTATTAAAAAATTAATCAACCTAACAGATTATACAAACAATCAAAAAACATATTTGTATCCTAATTGAAAGTTTAGTCTATATTCTATGTAGTTGCACCTTCTCAGAATAAGAGAATGAATCCTTGTCTAATAAACATTTAACTGTACCTGTATGAGGTTTTCATGTTTTTATTAACTATACTAGAACAATTAGAATAAATTATATCTTTTAACTTTATTTTGAATTCCATTGCTCTTCATGACAAATAGACAATCTACAAAGACTTGTACAAAGAAAAACCATGTATTAATGTACGAAAATCAACCAATTTGGTAGCATTTCACAGGACTTAACTGGCTTTGGCTCAAAGATTTGAATTTGAATTCACGCATACTGATATTATATATTGCAGGCTTTAATTTACAGTACGAATTTAGATCATTCAGAAAAAATTGAGAATTTCAATTTATTTGTAATTATTGACAAGAATAGGAAAATAACAAACTATATTGACACGAGATCAAAGTTTTGAAGTGGATATGGATGAACCTATTGACTCCCCCATCTCTGCAAAATCAGAAAGAGACAGGCGTCCTATTGATTTATATATTGTGATATTTGTTCGACTGCTATCTATGTGGGAAGTTTGATGGATGATGATATTCTCTGCTCAGGCTGTAAAGCAGAAGTTGAATATTTAAGATAAATAATATTAAGTAAGAAGGAATATTTTAGATTGAATTATTTCCTACTCAATCATATTTGGACGGGTATGCTTCTTTCAGGCTAGCCAAGGTTAATACGATATATGTATGATAACTAGAATATGTATGGAACTCAGTTTTCGGAAAGGTGGATTCACACTTTGTCTACATCGCTAATCTGAGTTTTTGGCTATAACATACCACAAATAAGATATCCATTTCTTGGCCCCACCCTCTTTGAAATTATCAATAGATTAGTGAATCTATTGGTTACCTGAAGGACCAGTAGTCACTCTGTTTGGGGTGATCTTTCGTTGACTTAATTTACCGACCCTACTACAAGATTAGCGTTACTGTTATTCCTTGCATCCGTATGATATGGATAAAACGTTGGTAAAATTCTTGTATGGTAATAATATTGTGATATTCAGAGTCCATATTCAAATTGTCGCTGCGAAGTTGAACGATTAATCTTATTATGCAGAATAAAACAAATATGGCTAGTGAAAAGGAAATCAGCCTTCTTTGGCCAAATCTGGCTTGTGGCCATAGTAATAATGGTGATTGGATTGACCGGCTTTGCCATTGATCAAAATTTACAATTATCAAATTCGACATCAACAAGTGGCCAGTTAGGATCTATTAGTAATAATGAATTTACGCTGCCTGACAGTAATTCTGAGTTCGTTTCTATTGATAAAGCTGAAATAAAAAAGGTCATTGTGGGAGATATAGAAATTGCGTATAAGACTTTTGGAAGGGGAGAACCAATCCTACTAATTAGTGGCAGTGGAAATGTAATGGACGTCTGGCCTTCTTATTTTTTGAATGAATTAGCGAAAGGTCACGAGGTAACTATTTTTGATAATAGGGGTGTGGGGAATACTACAGAGGGAACAAAACCCTTCTCGGTTAAACAATTTGCAAATGATACACTAGGTTTAATGAATAATTTAGGAATACAAAAAGCTGATGTACTTGGATTCTCCATGGGTTCCTTTGTTGCACAACAATTGGTTGTCATGTATCCAGAAAAGGTAAATCGACTAATATTATATGGAGCATCATGCGGCGGGCAAGAAGGCATTCCTCAAAATCCCAAAGTAATTACCGCATTATCAGATTTTGTAAATAATCGCACGAAAGATACCAATGCATTCCTAGAAGTTACATTTCCACTTAAGTGGATCAAAGAGAATCCAAACTTTTTAGAATTGATCCCAAAGACATCTGAAACTATCCTTTCTACAACTATAAAAAAACAATTTGAGATAAATGAAGATTGGCTTTCTACTAATTGGTCTGGGGTGTGCGATTTACTTCAAGAAGTGACCAAACCCATTTTAGTCATAACTGGCACCGAAGATGAAGCGATTCCGTCTGGAAACTCACTTATTCTCGTAAATAAAATCCCCGGATCATGGCTTGTGCAAATCAAAGATGCTGGACATGGACTCATGTATCAATATCCAGAGATCTTTGCTGAAATCGTAGAAACATTTTTGAATGTATCAGGAACAAGAAAGTAAGAAATAGACAAGACTCCCTCACCTCACACTGTCCTCTAACATTGGCTGCTAGTGAATTCTTGACAGAAGTATTTGTTATGGTTATTATGATTCTTGATTGATGAATGTCATAATGTTGACAAAATTTATTTGCGAGTTGGCTCGCTGTATTATTTTATAAGAATTATAAATGGACCACTCAAAATCCTCTGTTTTCATGTAAAATAATCATCCCCATTTCTTTGGTCTCCACAATTGGAATATACCCTCGTAGCGGACGGTGCTTTGTCATGACTAGGAGCCTTGAAAAGATACTTGTTTAAACAGAACATGGAGTAGTCAATTCATAATATTGGGTAATAGTCCCATATATATCATCATTCTTGAGAAAATCATCACTAGCTTGTCAAGTCGTTAAAGGCATAGATTTCAAATAAGAATAAGATTAACAATCACTTGAGAATTTATTATGCCTAAACTAAACTATTCCATAAGTGAGTATAAATGTTTTTAGCATCTCCAGATAACATCAGATAAATCATAATTTACATTTGAGTTGTCTTTTTATACTTTGTTAGCAACTCATTTTTGCGTGAATACTTACTAATCTACTTCCTAGTCAGAAATATTGGAAAAGTAATAACAACAACTGCTTACTATTTCCTTTATTTTTTTTCTTAGTTTTTTATTGTCACGTTCCTCCTACAAAATTGAAACACAATTTGGCTAAATAACATCAAAATAGTCTATAATCTTATTTGTAAATACAGGAGCTATTAATTTTTTATGTCATGTTTAGGTGAAATGATCTCGGTTGCTAGAATATGTTTACATTTTAAATGTCTATAAATAAAATCATTACAAGTACAACTCTGTTTTTCCAAGTTCACAAGATAAATTTTTCCTTTATCCCTGGAGCTCTTTACCTTGTATATGCCAGGATCAGACACTATACTTTCCTTAACAAGATCTGGCAGAGTTTCATCTTTGGTAGTGATCGTTTTGAAACTCTCGTTGACTATTAGAGATTCTTTATTGAGAGACGACTCCACAATATCGTAGGCTTTAATGATTCTTTTATCAATATTTTCCTTTTTGGTAACTAGCTTATTAGTCGTTTTCTTTAGTCTTTTTTTAGATTTATCTGACAGTGGTATAATGGATGTTAGCTCCTGTGGTCTATGATGTTGACCCTGTTGAGACTCTGTTGACAATGGTAAAGATATTGATTTTTCATCCACCATACTTTTAGATTGTTTTTTCTTAGAACTCTGTTTCTGAATAATATTTATTTTTTCATTCTCGGCTACCAAGGCTTTTCTAACTACTTCGATTACATTATCATCCTTTGTGTCAGGAACATATATCACATAAATTAGCGCTATATTTTTGCCCTCATATTTTCGAAGTACTCTGCCTATTCTTTGAACTATTTGGTTTATATTAGATGAGGTAGCCAGGATGAGTTCTATTCTGACTTGAGGAACATCATAACCTATTTCCAAAGTATGTACCGAAAGTAAGACGTTAAATGTGGTACCCCAATTCTTCAGAATCATTTGTCGTTCTACTACCTTTACATTGGCATCGATTATTTTAGACTCTATTCCTCTTAACTTCAAGATATCCCTCAACTTTTCAATTGATTCTACTGTTTCACTAAATACCATAATTTTTTCGTCGGGAAATTTATGCTGAATTACATTTGCTGCTTCAGATAATTTATTTTCAGCATAGCTTAACAACAACTTTCTCTTGAGAATATTTGCAAACCAAGCTTTCGCCATTCCACTTGCAAATCCACCTTTTTTCAAAAGATCGGTCATTGAACGGACGTCATATCTTTTGAATCTATTTGAAATATTTTTTATCTTCGTAGAATAAGCATCGTAGTCTTTCTGTTCATTTTCTGTCAGAGAAACTTTGATTGGAATTATTACCGGTTTTGCCAGCCTTTTATCATTAACGGCTTTTTTTATAGTGTATTTTATTACAGGTGGTAAAACTGATAGTATTGTACTGTTTTTGTAATCCCGCTCATCCAAGGTCGCCGTGAGACCTAGAATCGCTTTTTTTGGGTCCTCAACTACAATGTCAAAAATATTGATGAAAGATTTTGAAGTGTCTCTTATCAAATGCACTTCATCAAAAATTACCATATTAGACCGCCTAATCAATATGGGATTTCTTATTACACTATGGTACGTGCAAATCATTATCTCCTTTTTTTCTTTGCGTTCCCCGAAATATACTCCAACTTTCTCCTTTGAGATTCCATATGAAATTAGTCTTTTTACCGTTTGATCTATTAGTGATATTCGTGGTACTAGAAATAGAATATTGAAGTATGAATAGGGGAAAATATCTTCTTCCCCACGGATATCTATAGAAAATTCAATATGTTTGGTTACAGAAATATCCTTTTCCTTTTTTTTCAAGATTAAATCATTATTACCAGAGCCGCCTATTTTTGCAACTGGATCTATGCTTTTGTGTGATAAATGGCGACCCGCTAATCTTTTTGCGCATTCAAATGCTATCTCAGTTTTTCCAGTTCCAGTACTGTAGAGAATAGTTCCCCTGTTATTATTTGCCATCCATGCATCTACTGCTGCTAACTGGTCATCCTTTAAATCAAAAGGAAAATTTAGGGAGGCTATAGATGGAGAAAATGATGGTGTAGAGGAAAATACCCCTGCATCGACTTTGGACTCTCTTCTAGCAATTTCCATATCTCTGTCAATATTATTAAATCTACGATTCATGGCTCATAAAGCGTAAAGCATCTTCTACACGGTGCACTAAATGGATCACCATAATATGTTGTCACATATTATAGTAATAAATTAATTAATATACTTTTACAACAGGAATATCTCAATCCTGATCAAAAAATGTGAGTATGGACGTTCGAGTATATTACGAATAACTGGATCATGCATGAAAGATTTGACGATCATGTCGCCATTGTGTTTATGAACACTAATACCTTATTTTCTCAATATTCATATAATGATTTGATGCTACCAATTCTTCGTAGTGATTACCATATGCAATTAAGATAAATTTGCTGGCTATGAAAACAATCTGTTACTATATACTAATATTTAATATAATGAGAGTAGAAATTACTTGTATGCTCTTCAAACCTGGCTCAAATTTATTAACTTTGGATCATCGCTAAATTTAATAAGTAATTTGATAAGGCGCACAAATCTTGTTTTGTGGTCTATTTTAGATTCTATTGTTGAATAATACAATTCTCAGTATTGGATACTTTCCCGGTTTTTTAATAGCAGTATATCGGTCTAATAGCAGTATATCGGTCTCAAAGATATCTAGGCGATAAATATCCGATTCTGTAAGAAAAAAGGTAAATCTGACACTAGCAATTTTAAATTGTCTTTTTTGTGAATTGAAATGAGTTATTTTTAGAATAGATTTTGTAGATCATTTCTGACCACAGCAATTTTTCAACCGTCCTAATTTTTCTTATCCGTGATATTATATTTAGTAACTCTTTACTACACTGATAAATTACTTTTCAATTATGTCAGAGTTTCCAATATGAACAGGATTATTCTGAAACATACATAGCAAAGAAATCCAATTTATCGCTAAAAACAGCGTACCGGGAAATTCCGGAATTAGAAAAGAGAGGAATAATAATTCAAACTAGAAATGTAGGGAAGGCAAAAATGTATAAGTTTGATACCGAAGCAGATTTCAACAAACTTCTTGTTAGTTTTTTTCATGAGTTAGCAAAGAAAAAAATCGATATGGATATGAGGGCATTCTAAGATAAGATGGCAACCTCGTTACCGGTCGCTGCAACCTACACTATTACCAAAGCATAGACATCTTATGAAACAAGATGTTTTAGTTGCACGCTGATACGAAGATATGTTGCCAGTCATCATACAGGGCGTCTAAAGTCAAAGCATGTTGAGGAGTTGCTATAAATTATTTTAAGAAAGGATCGAAAAGACTATAGACAGTCTATAAGGTCAGTCATCTACCCAGAGGAACAAGGTAACGAGGAATCCACAGATCTTATTGCTGGGTCAACCATTCTTTAAACTCGGGTATTAATGGGTTAATATCAATCTCATTCCCATCCCATTCTTGGAGGATTTTAACCCGTGATTTTTCTAAATTCGTTGTTCCTTTGATTAAGCTATCCATATTGTAAGTATCAGGGATTCTGACCAAACAGTTTGAATATCTGGGTCGATGTGAAAGATCAGCCTTTCCGCCTGTCAAATATCTGGCTGCAAATTGCATAAAAACTTCTGACACATAGTAATCATAATATCGATTGTTCAATGAAAATAGATTTGGAAATCTTTCTTTAGAAAATTCCAATTCGTTATCCAGGATCGAGATCTGTACGGGTAAATAAATATGATACCCATGACCGGTCCACAATATTGTAGGTTGGCCGTGGATCTCCTCTTTTATTTGCTTTAAAGTTTGTTTTAAGAGATAATCGAGTTTCCTTACTGGGTAAACGCAGGTTGTGCAGAGTGAAAGATCCAAATCTATGAGAATAAAATTGGGTGACTGGATAAGCATTCCGTTAATTTCTAAACTTTCAGGATAGGCATTTATAAGACATTCTTTATTATCCGCTTCTCTACATCTTTGTAATATCTCCTCTTTTGAATTTGTTGAGATGAGACCGTCCGAAGTCAAAGTAATCATTTTGCGTGGAAATATACCAGCAGGACTCCTGAAATGAGATAGAATAAAGTCAACGGAATCTATCTTTATAGTTTGTCACCTCCAACCTTTATGTTTTAGTAGGTTAGTACTAATAAAAGTACAGCGGTAAATCAAACCAACAAATTGACTCAATTCTAGTCCTTGAGTCCCAATAGGAACAACTTAACAAACAAATTTTTATTAATTTAAGAATTAGGACTGAATATAAAGTAACTCCTGGAGGAGTTCTATGCAAGTCCGAAATCTCAGGTTTTAGCCCTGGTCAAACGAATAGAATAATGAAGATTCTGGCCAAATAATAGAATCCATTTTTGTATTGTATCTACTCGTCACTAAATTAATATTTAATCTTCAAATATATCGCATTGGGTTAATTCAATTGCCAACTAGTAGAAGATAAAGGAACATAATATATTGATCGCTCATGAAAGGATAGATTTCCTTAAGACCGAATAAATCTGTCCAAATGAAATGCGGCCTCTACCAAATTTAATGTCTGTTCTAGGTCAAATATCCAAATATTATTTACAAGATAACGGCTATAAAAATAAAAAATATTAAATATTATCATATGCTATTATTCTATCTAAAATAGGAATATGGTATAAATACTATTTTAGGTATATTAAATTAACAATAACTTTGATACGGATAAGATTTTCGTAGAAATGGGATGTAATAGAGTGCTCCGTGTTATGCTACCATTGCATCTCATTTCTATGTTGAAGTTCTAAATGTTTTATAAGACATTGACTAGTAAATTTTTACATGAGTATTAAAAATAAACCACTTTTTGGATCGTTACCAATATATATGATGATAAAAAAACCACCACATAAGAGTTTGGTTATGTACAACTCGAATATTTTATTCAACGAGAATAAATGATTGGAACCAAAGTTCTTTTCTTGTTTTTTTTACGTCTTGTTACCATAAAGATATGTCTTTATGTATGTTATTCCGCCAGATATAACTCCCACACTTAAGATTCCTATTGAAAGTGCAATGGACGTTATGAATGAATCCATTATTTCGATATTCTGCTGTCCGGTATTTCCTTCAGTAAATACAGCCAATATTCCAGAACCAGTCAATCCAGCAAAAATCATAAGTATGGTTGCTAGAGGACCTCCAACATTAATTCCAAACAGATGGATCCAAGCCAAAATATTCACAAAACCTGAGATCTTCTTTGTAAGATCAATTTTCAATTGAATATAAAACACCGCAGTACCTGCGATAGCTACAATGAATATGAGATAAATATTATGTCAAGGAAGAACCATTTAGCAGGACCATCAAAAGGCAACGATAAAAATTGGATCATGTCTATTTTATTAGATTAAGAGCCTATCCCAAAATTATTTTTCTATAGATAATCATACAACAAGAGAACTGTACCAACCCAAGGTAGTTCCCCACCTTCTTTTCATACCTTGTATATAATTTTCTGAACCTGTTATGCCATGAATTTGTTCTCT
>JBGTFK010000231.1:0-11173 GCA_041747305.1 Candidatus Nitrosocosmicus sp. | reverse complement strand
TGACTCAACAAAAAAAACAAGTCAAGGTCAGACTGATCTGAGTACGAGGTTAAAACAAAAACAGGATTCAGTAATCGCACAGGCGAATGTGGGTCGCGTAACGCATGAACCATTAGTTCTGGAGAAGGCTACGCTTCATTTCAATTTTGAATTTAACAGCCGAACGCTTGATACAAATGCCAGAGAATATCTGAATGACCTTGCCACTGCGCTAATTGATAACCCTGAACTAAAGATCAAACTGGTAGGCCATACCGATAACATCGGATCTGAAAAATTCAACTTACGATTATCCCAACAACGAGCGCAGACGCTTAAGGATTACCTGGTTCAACGAGGGGTAAACGAAAGCAGAATCGAGGCCGATGGCAAAGGTCTGACCGAACCCTTGAACAACAATGAAACCGAAGAAGGCCGCTCAAAGAACCGAAGAGTTGAACTCACAATAACGATGAGTAATTAGTAGTGAGTAATTGTGAGTAATGAGTATTAAGTAAGCAATTGACCCTGATTATTCAGGTTAGAGAGGGAGTAATCATGGTAAAAGCCAGGCGTCCGGTTTTCAGCTTTTCCGGGACAATCATAAAAACTTTCAACACAGCTTGAAATTTAAGCCGGTTTTTAAATATCTTTATTCAACGTCAGCCTCTTCACCCAGTATGCAATCATCTGCCGGGAAGCCCCATCAGGAAGAGAATGAATAAAATCCGGACAAGCTAAATCGTAATACAACTATGCGCAAATTTTCTTGTGATCGTTGAGGTTTGACACAAGATGTCAAAGCGTTTACCTAGGTTGAAGTCTGTAGAGAAACAGTGGCAAGTAAAATGAGAATTAGATATAACTGGTTTAATGGAAGGACCTTGAGTTCCTCATAGATCTGTTTTCAGAAGGATCGGGTTTACTTGTTTTGAGATTTTTGAGCTGTCTGTTTTTATGTAAGGCGGAAATAATGGAACATGTCCAGCAAAACTTATATTGCCATTATTAACTATAACATCGAAGACTTCTTACCAAACTAACAACTATGCTCAATACATTATTAAAAATCGGGCAATGGCAAAGTAAAGGTGCAACAGAATGGGAGAGATTTTTGGATAAGCCTAAGGTAATTTCAGTGGACAAAAAAGATAATCGGATAACAAATTATACTCTACCTATCGTTTTTGACTTAGATAAAATGGAGGTAATAATAGATCCGGCGAACCTAAAAGAGTATGATGAATCAGATGTGATTGAATTCAAAGCATTAAAAATTCAAGGTGGAAACAATAAGGCCATTTATGCGACGGTTCCGTCTACCAAATTTATTCAGCTGTACAAAACATTTTTCGGAAAAGAAGGAGTGGATGAGGCAACTAAAGGCGAGTTAGTGGAAGCGATAGACAAGAGTTTTCCGGAATTTCAGAAGACAACAATATATTCAATTCTTCAAAAGATATTCTTACTAAAAAGGGGATTTACGGAAACAGTAAGTTATGAAGATGAGAAAAAGAACGGAAAAGAAATCAGTGTAAAGGCAATCGAAAGAACACTCAATCTTCAAAAAAGTGATAACCTCGCATTGATATATATTAGTCTGAAATCTGCGGAATACGGGCTTGCTAGTCCAAAGCCCTTTTCAAAACTGGAAGAATATGAGAAATTGCTTGAAACAAAATTCATTGGAGAAAAAGGGGGTAATGAAGCTAAAATTACGGAGAAATCACTCTGCTATGCCAGTGGAAGTTTGGAAGATGGTGTGGAGGCACTAGACCTCACAAACAGGTATAGCCTCAATAAAATGTTTGTAACTGAAACAAGAAACTATGCCAGCTTTTTCGACCGGGATAATTTCAGAATCAACTATCAGGTAAGTAAAAAGAATCAGGAAAGACTTGATTATGCTTCCACCTTTCTGTTAGATAACTATAAAACTAAAATTGCAAACATAGACCATGTCATCATTCCTCAATTCCTTGACCACGACAATATTGATTTGGAAAAGGTACTTGGCGGAATAAAAAGAAACTCTGATCTACTTTTCAATTTGAAGGAAGAATTGGATAAAATCGTAAATGATGTTGAGACGGAGACTGAAAATATTTTTTGGATAAACTTTGTTGCCTATGAATCAGATGGAAACTTTTTTAAGTCGACAGAAATTATCAAGGATGTAAGTCGGTTTCATTTCCAGAAACTGATACAGGAATTTGTCAAGGTTCACTGGGAGATGAGGGATGCGGAATTTGTCAATTGGGAGTCAGTAATGACGGACTATGGTAAAGTGCGAATTTTTAATTTAAACTCGATTTACAATATTATACCCATCCGAAAAGACAAAGAAAAGAAAAATGTTGCCCTTGATCTTTTTAAAGCGCTACTAGAAAACAGAAGAATCGAAATCACCCAACTTTATGGACACTTCAAAGAGCTACTCCTATGTCATTATTTTAAACGATACAAAAGCTACACGAATATTCGAGAGTCATCATCGGAATATTTCAGCAAAGCTATTAAAGATAGCATTTTTAGATATTTAGCCTTCATAGAAGTTTTAAGAAATTTAAACCTTATAAAAATGGAATCGACAAATGACCAAAAGGAAATTTCGGAACCTCATGGAAAGTACGATGAGACAATCGTTAAATTTTTTGAGAGGATGGATTATAATGCATCACAAAAAGCATTGTTTTATTTAGGGAGAATGCTTAGCGCAGTTGTGTACCTACAAAAGGACAAAAATAAAACTGTGCTAGACAAAGTAAACTATAATGGAATGGATCGGGATGATCTAATTCGCTTAAGAACCGATTTGCTTGCTAAAGCCAAGCAGTACGGTGAGATTAAGAAACTTCTGTTTACTGATTCCAAATTTGGCGAGCAATTCAATTTTGGCACATGGAATATAGATCCTAACGAAGCATTGTTTTTCCTGTTTACCGGATTTTCGTTCGTCCTAAAGTCAAACAGCGATAAAGATCAGGTTAACAATTAATCTTTTTAAACACCAACAAAAATGATATCAACCATAAAAAACTCATCCGACTTTCTATTCATTTATGAAGCAATACAATGTAATCCAAATGGGGACCCTGATCAGGAAAATAAACCTAGAATGGATTATGACACAAGTACTAATCTTGTGACAGATACGCGAATTAAGCGTTTTATTAGAGATTATCTAAAATCCACAAATGATGAGGAAGTTGTTTTCGTTGATATTGAGGGTAACTCCAAGGTTAGCGTAGACAGCAAACTGAAAGCAGTTGTGAAGAGAACAATAGAAAATAGTGGGGAACTTGAAAAAGCATTTAATGGAAATGAAAATGCATTAGTCGTTTACAAAAAGGTTATTAGTGATGAAAAAGATCCGGAAAAGGTATGGAATGCAATAACTGACAAAAAATTCAAGAATAAAGAAGTAAACTATGAGTTGCTTGCATATTTGGTAAGGGAAAGATTTATAGATATCCGAATGTTTGGTAGTGCCTTTGCAGTTGGCGGGTTTACCAAAGCTTATACGGGCCCCATTCAATTAAACTGGGGCTATTCCTTTAACAAAGTTGAACTTATAGACTCAAGCTCGATTGTGACTATAATGAATGATGAAAATAGTACATTTGGAAAAGACTATAGAGTACACTACAGCTTATTAGGTTTCAATGGGGTCATCAATAGTCAGGCCGCAAAAACAACTGGACTCACAGAAGCTGATGTGAAGGTTTTCAGGAATGCAATTTGGCAAAGTATCCCGGCAAATCCGACGAGGTCCAAATTAAATCAATATCCCAAAGCATACATTGAATTAGTGTACAATGAAGGATTTTCCAATGGCCAATTTGGAGATTTGAGAAATTACATTGATGTCGCACCTAAATCTGGAATAGCTGAGAAGCAAATTCGGAAATTTGCAGATCTAACAATAAGCTTCGATCGATTGCTAAATATTATAAAAGAAAATAAGGGTGAAGGAAAAAAGGTGAAGGAAGTTATTATTACAACTTCTCCTGACTTTACACTACCGAAGGTATAAGTCTGGATATGGAAATATTAAGCTTCAAAATAAAGGGCAAACTAGCACATTTCAGAAAGTACTACGCTAATAATACTGCGTTTAGCTTCACCATTCCGCCAAGAACAACGCTTATGGGAATTGTTGCGGCTTCAATGGGTTGGTCAAGGGATAGTTATTATGATAGGCTCTCATCTCAACATATTCGCTTTGGCATAAGAGTGCTAAGTCCGTTGAAAAAAAGTTTTCACAGGCTTAATTTGCTTAGTATAAAATCTCTCGGCGATATGTCAAAGAAATTCTCCTCTGACTTCAGAGGGGAAGAAGGACGAATCCAAACTCCGTTTGAAGTTGTAAGTGGTCTCGATATATCCAAGGATGAGGTTATTTACCAGGTTTTTGTTTCTCATCACGAGTCAGGTAAGGTGATATTTGAAGCATTGAAAAATCATTTAATTGATGGCGAACCTGTCTTTAATTTAACACTTGGTACAGCCAACTTTACTGCATCAATTTATGATGTTTTAATATTCAAAGAAATTCAAGTTATAGAATCTAATGGGAATGAATTTGTTTTAATGCATTCGGCGGTACCCAGCCATTTAGTTGAAGATTTAAAATTTGATAAAGAGGAAGTTGATCACTATAATTTCATAGAAGAAGATATGCTCCCAGGAGAATTTGTATCTGATAATAATCGGGAAGTAAAAAGTATGAATAGGTTATTGTTCTCAACCACACCAAACCCCATTCGAGTACGACTTAAAGGATCGTATTTGAAGATCATGGAGGAAGATATGATGAACATTCAGTTTATGGACACTTAGAAATTACCTGTTACATGTATGGAGTTCTATTCTCATAGTAAGAAAGACGTCGATGGCTGTATAAAAGGATCAAAACTTTTAAAAATTCACATTGAGGGAGTATTAAATAAAGCACTGCTAAGACTCAATAAGAAAGTCGATTTTCAGTTTACCAATAATAATTATGACCTAGATGAGTTGCTTACCTTAATTGTAAAACTTCACGACCTGGGTAAGTATACCAGCTATTTCCAAAATTATTTAATGGACCATAATCCAATTGATCAAACCTTAAAGCAGCACGCAAAAATCGGAGGCATAATTGCGTACAATGTATTAAAGAACAAGAATGAAAAAGCGGCGTTGCTGGCTTTGTATCTTATTTTCCTTCATCACTCAAAGCTTATTGATATTTCAGATATTCCGGGAAAGTTGGATGAACATCTAAAGAGAATTATTGAATTTCAAATTGAAGACCTCGGATCGAAAATTGCACAGATAGAAATCGATTCAGACCTTAAAGGGCTCACTGAGTTATTCAAATTTCCGGATGAAAAAATAATCCGTAAGGCATTTATCAATTGGTCTAAACGAGATCAAAATATCAGCAACTATTTCGAAATCAATTACCTGTTCTCGCTATTGATTGAAGCCGATAAGCTTGACGCTTCTGATACCCCATTGTATGAATTAAAAGCTATAAATTCTAGTGTTGTTGATGAGCGATTCAATTCATCATCGAAAACGGTGGAAACGAAACCACTGAAGGCTTTATCAAACAATGAACTAAGAAATTATTGTCGCTGTCAAGTGGCAAAGAATTTGACAAAAGAAGCTATACTTGAACAGTATATTTTTACACTGACAGCTCCAACAGGGATTGGAAAAACAATGATCGCTCTTGACTTCTCGTTGAAATTAAAGGCAAAAATGAAGGAATGCTTTGGCAAAGAGGCAACAATCATATATGCGCTTCCTTTTATTAACATTATCGAGCAATCATTGAAGGAATACAAGAAGACGCTTCCAGAACAAACAGAAATTTTAGCGCATTATCAGTACTCAGACGTTTTCGGTAAGGAAGACGAAAAAGGTCTTGAAGGGGAAGAGAAAAATTATAACCAAAGACTAATGGCCCTCGATACTTGGCAGGGAGACATTATTATTACCTCTTTTGTCCAATTCTTTGAGACACTTATTGGCAATAGGAATAAACTTTTAAAGAAATTCAATCATCTGGCTTGTTCAATCATTATTCTTGATGAGGTTCAGACACTAAGGCTTGACCAAATGCCACTGATTGGAGCTACCTTGTTCTATTTAGCTAAATTCCTAAAGGCAAGAATAATATTAATGACAGCAACCAAACCTAAAGTATTTGAGCTTGCACAGAATCAGATTTTATCAAGCGAAGGTGAAACCATTAGACCTCTTGAGTTATTAGATTGTTATGAGGAGGTATTTTCCTGTTTCGAGAGAACGAAAATCATCCCCTTAATTAATCATGAGTTTTCTAAAGAAAATATTTCCAAGGATTTTACAGAAAATATTTTTGCCAAATACTGGAAAAGTGATATGGCTTGCATTATTGTCTGCAATACCGTGAAAAGATCTATTGAAATCTTTGATGCAATTCAAATATTTTTAGAACGGCATGACCTGAAAAACCCAGTAGAATATCTATCAACTAATATTGTTCCTGCGCACAGATTTGAAAGAATCCAAAGAATTAAGGATTGTTTAGCGGAAAATCTTGCACCAATATTGATATCTACGCAAGTAGTTGAAGCTGGTGTTGATCTCGATTTTGATATGGGGTTCCGTGACATTGGTCCAATTGACTCATTAATTCAGGTGGCAGGTCGGGTGAACCGTAATAATAATCCGATTAAGACTGATGCGCCACTTTATATTATTGATTTTGGTGATGCTCAAAAGATTTATGGTAAGATTACATATGAACAATCCAAGAGGGTTTTGGGCGAAGGAACTGAGTTCTTCGAAAGGGATTATTTGAAGCTAATAAATGAGTATTTTGATAATATCTCGGAAAAGAAATCCTTTTCTTATTTCAATAAGATATTTGATTCTATGAAGATGTTAAGATATGATTCAGATGCAAAAGAAGATAGACCAGTATCCTCATTTAGAATTATCGAAGAATCCAATACTACTCAATCTGTGTTTATTGAAATGGGCGATGAGGAAGCGGGGCTAAAGGAAAAATATTTAAATAAAATTTCATGTAAATTAAGTAAGGAGGAATTTGATAGAAAATATAAGCAGGATTTTCAACAAAGAATCATTTCTGTACCTAGTTCCTTAACAAAAGAACTCTCCTACATAAATGACTATGATCAAAACATAAAAATTGTTCCTTTTAGTATTTTAAATCAATACTACAGAGAAAAAACTGGTTTTATCCGATCGAAGGAAGAGACAGTTACCTTTTTCTAAAAGACCTATTCTAATGAACATAGCCCAAACGCTCATCCGCTTCCCCGATATCCGCCTTGAAAAACGCGATGCCCATAAACTTCGCGGATATTTTGGAAATATCTTTCAGGAACATTCTCCATTACTGCATAATCATTTCGAAGATGGCAGCCTTCGGTATAAATACCCATTAATTCAATACAAGGTAGTTAAAGAAATTCCTGTGCTGGTAGGACTCCAGGAGGGAGCTTCATTACTTACGGAATTGTTTCTGAAAATTAAGGAGCTTAACATTAGCGGACATATTTATCCCCTGTACCAAAAAAATCTCGATCACTTTCAATCCGAAGCGGGGGTAACTACGTCTCTTCAGACGTATAAATTCGAGAACTGGTGGATGGGACTCAACCAGGAAAATCATAAACGATATCGCCAGCTTGAGACACTTCATGAAAAGCAAATGATGCTGAGCACAATCTTGAAAAACAATCTGCTAAGTTTTTTTAAAGGCATGAATATCTGGCTGAGTGAATCTGTCACTGCTTCGGGTATTTTCACAGAACATCTTTCGCAGTTTAAAGATCAACCGATGCTGGTATTCAGTGGAGAGTTCACGACTAATGTGCTCTTGCCCGACTTTGTCGGAATTGGCAAACAGGTGTCCCGCGGATTTGGTACAGTTGTAAGGATAAAATAAGTCTATATGCAGATTTATATTAACACGCCTGGTTCCTACCTCCATGTGAAAGATGAAATGTTTGAGATCCGCTTAACGAAAGAAGGCAAGGAAGAAAAGCAGCAAATTGCCGCACATAAGGTAACGTCTATTGTGTTGCAGAAATCAGCCGCTCTTTCAACCGATGCGATTCATCTTGCCGTCCGCTTTAATATTGACATTGTAATAGTAGAAAATAATGGTCACCCGCTTGGGCGGTTTTGGCATAGTAAATTAGGGAGCACGACAAAAATCAGAAAATCTCAGCTGGAGGCAAGCCTTTCAGCTGAGGCGGTGAAATGGGTAAAGCAATGGGTGGTTAAAAAAGTCGAGAACCAGGCAGACTTCGTAGAAGACCTGATTAAACACAGAACTGCACAAGCGGATTACCTGAAGCAACAATCAGGAAAGATCCGTACACAAGCGATTTCAATTGCCGCGTTGAAAGGTGATAAGATCGAAGACATTGCCGACACAATACGGGGACAGGAGGGGACAGCAGGAAGAATTTATTATGAAACGGTTAATTCCGTATTAGCCGAAGCCTACCGGTTCAACGGTCGAAGCAGCAGACCAGCCCACGATCCGTTTAACGCCTTTCTCAATTATGCTTACGGCATCTTATACAGTCGTGTAGAACGGGCCCTTATGATTGCTGGAGTAGACCCGTATGTAGGCTTCCTGCATCGCGATGATTATAATCAACTTAGTATGGTCTATGATTTTATTGAGCCCTACCGTATCCATGCCGAAACAGCTGTATTCCGGTTGTTCAGCGGAAAAAAAGTAAACCAGGTTCATACCGATGCCATCACGAACGGCTATAGTCTCAATACTGACGGCAAAAAATTATTGGTCGAACACTTCATTGATTATCTGGACAATCAGACGATACGTTATAACGGTCGTAATCTTACCCGGATGCATGGGATGCAGTTGGATGCCCATCAATTTGCAAATGCTTTAATTGGAAAATCATGATTACCTGGGTACTATATGATATCAAGGAAGACCGGGCACGCAACAAAGCGTCAAAATTTTGCAAGCAGGCCGGACTGTACCGGGTTCAATATTCTACGTTCCTTGGTAACCTGGATGCAAATCAGCGCGACACACTTTCGTTGCAATTAGAAAGTGTGATCGATGAAGCCGTGGACAAAGCCTACATTTTACCGATGAGCCGCGATGAACTGAAGCAAACCGTTTTGTTGGGGAAAGCCTTTGATAAGGATTATGTAAGTGATGAAGTGAAAGCCCTTTTTCTATGATAAGCCTGACTCCCTCACATATTATTGAATACTTGTTTTGTCCCCGGTTCACGTATTTTGAATATGTGCTCGCGATACCACAATATGAAGAGAAATCATACAAGGTTATTAAAGGACGCGAGGTTCATGATCAGAAGTTAGAACGCAATAAGGACTACCTGCGCAAGAAAATTGGCGCGGTAAACAAACACATCGATCAGTATCTGACTAACGGCTGGCTTCGGGGGCGGATCGATGAAGTAATTGAACTGGCAGATGGAACCATGGCACCATTGGATTACAAATTTTCCGAGTATAAAGATAGAATATTTGAGACATACCTGACTCAGCAATATTGTTATGCTTGCCTGATCGAGGAGAATTTCGGTAATCCTGTGAACAAAGGGTTTATCGTTTATATTCGAAGCAAACATTATCTGGTGGAAATACCGATAACCAAGAGTAACAAAGATGAAGTGAAGCGGTGTGCTGAGGAAATCCGGAGAATTATAGATCGTAATTTTTTTCCCAAAGGAACGAAATACAAAAAACGATGCGTAGATTGTACCTATAGAAATATCTGTATCAAATAGTATTTACCGGACACAAATTTATTTTGCCAGGCCCAAAATTGCTAACTAACGGTATGAAAATGAATAGGTTATCATTCCGGAAACTTTGTAACAGAAGGCAGGAAACACGATCTTTGACATATTGTAAAATGGGATTTAATACACAGCATTTATTGAGTATTGATTTGAAAATGAATGGAATAGAAGATCCGACGGCTTTCAAATAAACATCCAGCATAACAAGGATTGAAACGTAGTTGATTGTATTGAGCACCATTGTCTTTTGCACTTTCAAATAAACATCCAGCATAACAAGGATTGAAACAATCAAATCCGTTTGGGCGTACTGATAACGGTTATCCCTTTCAAATAAACATCCAGCATAACAAGGATTGAAACTTATCCTGAATTGAACGACCATCAAAATAAAATCATTCTTTCAAATAAACATCCAGCATAACAAGGATTGAAACGAATTTATGATACAATGGAAAAAACTAGGTGATCACTTTCAAATAAACATCCAGCATAACAAGGATTGAAACCACCACTTCGAGCGTTGTGCGTAATACAGGTACAATCTTTCAAATAAACATCCAGCATAACAAGGATTGAAACTCAGATCGAGGTAATGAACAAGCGTATCCGGCAGCCTTTCAAATAAACATCCAGCATAACAAGGATTGAAACGGAAGGGAACGGGTGGTGGTCACTACATTGATCTTCTTTCAAATAAACATCCAGCATAACAAGGATTGAAACTACGTTACAATTGTCCAGCATACAAAAGTAATTAGCTTTCAAATAAACATCCAGCATAACAAGGATTGAAACTGAGTCAGACAGATACAACGAGCGCGACTAAATGACTTTCAAATAAACATCCAGCATAACAAGGATTGAAACACAAAGAAAAACTCATCGAGGCGGAGGAGTACGACCTTTCAAATAAACATCCAGCATAACAAGGATTGAAACTAAAATCGTTAAGATGCATCTTGATGACCAGGTCCGCTTTCAAATAAACATCCAGCATAACAAGGATTGAAACAAACCCCTTCCATCTCCGCGATCCTATCTTCGCTAATCTTTCAAATAAACATCCAGCATAACAAGGATTGAAACGACGAGTATCCCGATTCTATATTCGAAACTTTTCCACTTTCAAATAAACATCCAGCATAACAAGGATTGAAACCCTAAAGGGCATAAATATTATGGAGTTGACTACGAAACTTTCAAATAAACATCCAGCATAACAAGGATTGAAACTCAACTTTTGCGCGCGTTTAAGTTTTGCCGCGGGTCTTTCAAATAAACATCCAGCATAACAAGGATTGAAACCAAAGAGGTAGCGGAAAAATATACCGCGCATAACCCTTTCAAATAAACATCCAGCATAA
>JBGTFK010000230.1:0-51609 GCA_041747305.1 Candidatus Nitrosocosmicus sp. | reverse complement strand
CCTATAATGGGAGATGAAATAGTTGAATTATTTTTGTCAATTATTTCCTGGTATATTGCTGGTTGGTTATTTACTAGCACTGTAAAATTCTTATCTCTTTTATCTATCCTCGAATCTATTATCTCCCGAGGCAGATTAACTTTTACAATACCTGACATATTTTGACCTGGCGTTAATACAAGAATTATACTTCTTTGATCATTATCATAAAGTACGTTATTAATTCTAACTCCTTCATTCGATATTAATATCGGATTCAAAGTGTTACCTATTTTGACTTGATAATAGATATCGTTTTTGGAAAACGGGTAACCAGGCTGATTTCCTTTCGTGGATATGTTTCCAACGATATCCTCCTGAATCATAGGAGTGTCTATAGGAGTGGTATTTGCATTATTCAAACTAGCTAGTGCATATTTAAATTCAATGTCGCTGGGACTTAATATTACTACAAACATTGTCATCGCAAGTAGGCATATTCCAATTAACACAGAACTTCCACAATTCCACAATAATTTAGTATAGGTTGGATCATATGATATAAGAATTCTGGGTGAGTATTTTGCTTTAACGGCCATAGTGTGTCCTTCATTGCCGCTAATATTGATAACAATGTGATCTATCGGGGATGATTTTTCAAATAGACCTTATAAAATTGATATTTATTTAACAACATTGAGAATTCATTCCTTGTACCCCAATACAATTGAATTTTGGGGTTATTTTACCATCTTTTGTGTATGCTGATGGAATATTATATATAGTCGATTACTGCTTTATTCGATACTTGACATTTATTTTGTTATTATGTGGTTCGATAATTGCTATGGAGGATTTGTGTATTGTCAGCTGAGAAGAAAGAAACAAGAATAGTTGATCATATTTACCAACCTAAACATGAAATTCTAACAAAAGATGAAGCTGAACTTGTTTTTAAGAAATTCAATTCTAAACCTAGTCAGTTTCCATATATGATGTCTTCTGATAAAGGCATTCAAGGGTTAGAAGCTCAACCTGGGGATGTTATTAAAATAACTCGAAAGAGTTCTACTGCAGGTGAAAGTGTATATTACCGATATGTAGTAGAAGGTTGATCTAGGGAATGACAGTCAGTATCAGTAATAATTCTATAGATATGTGGCCTATAATCAACGATATTTTGCGAAGAGAGGGAGTAGCAAGGCAGCATCTTAATTCTTATAATGAATTCATTGAACGGGGACTTCAAAGCATAATTGACGAGGTCAATGAAATAGAGATTGAAACGGCCGAATATCCTTATAAAATTAAATTGGGAAAAATAAAAATGCAGCAGCCTAGGATCATGGAATTAGATGGTTCAATTACTCACGTGGCTCCAGTCGAAGCTCGACTTCGCAATTTGACCTACGCTTCCCCAATTATGTTGGAATGCAGCATAGTTGAAGAGGGTAAAACTTTGGAATCCAGGTTTATACATATTGGTGATATGCCCGTAATGGTAAAGTCAAACGCTTGTATGCTTCATAATTATTCTGAATCAAAATTAGTCGATGTGGGGGAAGACCCAAAGGATCCTGGTGGATATTTCATCATAAACGGTTCAGAAAGGGTAATAGTTGGATTGGAGGATCTTTCTTATAATAAGATCATCGTTGATATCGAGGAAACATCTGGTACCATGTTATACAAGGCAAAAGTATATTCTTCAATTGTTGGATATCGTGCAAAATTAGAGTTGATTATGAGACCTGATGGTTCCATTGTTTCAAAGATTCCAGGTTCTCCTGTTGATATCCCTCTTATCATATTAGTACGAGCATTAGGCTTGGAGTCTGATAAAGATATTGCCAATGCAGTGTCTTTGAATGATACTATCCAGGACGAACTGGAACCTTCATTTGAAAAATCTGGCGAAGTAGCTACTAGTAGAGATGCCATAATCTACATAAGCAAAAGAATTGCACCTGGTATGCTTGAAGAGTTTCAAATAAAACGAGCGGAAACATTATTGGATTGGGGGCTATTGCCTCATCTTGGTAAGAATCCTGATAACAGATACGAAAAGGCGTTATTCCTAGGCGAATCTGCTTGCAAGTTAGTCGAATTAAATCTTAATTGGATTGAACCGGATGATAAGGATCATTATGGGAATAAAGTCATAAAATTTGCAGGTCAGATGTTGGCAGATTTATTCAGGACCGCATTTAGAAACCTTATTAGAGATATGAAGTATCAATTAGAAAGATCAGGTCAGAAGCGAGGAATTAATGCAGTTGCAGCCGCTGTTAGACCTGGAATTATTTCTGACAAGTTAAATAATGCTATAGCTACCGGAAATTGGGGTCGGGGTAGGGTTGGTGTTACCCAACTTCTAGATAGAACAAATTATATGTCTACGGTTAGTCACTTAAGAAGAATCCAGTCCCCACTAAGTCGAAGTCAGCCCAATTTTGAGGCTAGGGATTTACATGCAACTCATTTTGGTCGTATTTGTCCTTCGGAAACCCCAGAAGGCTCTAATTGTGGATTAGTTAAAAACTTGGCACTATCTGCAGTAATATCAGTCAGCGTTTTATCTTCAGATGTAATTGAAAAGTTATACGAATTAGGTGTTCAAAATGTGAATGAGACGAATGATGATTTGAAACAAAAAGGTGCTAGGATATTTGTCGATGGCCGATTAATTGGATACATAGAAGATGGTCGTAATTTATCAAATAGATTGCGTACCATGAGGCGATCTGGCAGGATGCATCCCCACATGGGAATCTATTTTTATTCCTCTTTAAATGACAATGCAACAAAAAGGTTGTATATCAGTTGTAACTCCGGTAGGGTTTTGCGACCACTAGCAATTGTAAAAGATGGAAATATACTATTGACAAAGGAAGTGATCGAAAAAATTTCAAAGAAATTCTTGTCATGGACTGATCTCTTATACATGGGAATTATAGAATTGGTAGATGCTAATGAAGAGGAAAATTGTTATATTGCAAGTGAATTGAGGAATATAACAAACGAGCATACTCATGTTGAGATCTTCTTGTCTTCGATATTGGGTGTAGGTGCCTCTATTATTCCGTACCCTGAACATAATCAATCGCCTAGGAATACGTACGAGAGTGCGATGGCAAAACAAAGTTTGGGCTTCTCTACTCCGCTAATGAATGCAAGTACATATGTGAGACAACATTTTATGCTATATCCGCAGATGCCGGTTGTAAGCACTAAAGCAATCAATTTATTGGGATTAGATGAACGACCAACTGGTCAAAATTGCGTAGTCGCGGTTTTGCCATTTGAAGGGTATAATATTGAAGATGCTGTAGTTTTTAGTAAATCATCTATAGATAGAGGATTAGCGCGTACATTCTTTTACCGTGTTTATGAGGCTGAAGCTAAACAGTATCCTGGTGGAATGAAGGATACTTTTGAGATCCCGTCTTCTGAAGCCAACATTCGTGGTTACCGTGGAGAAAAATCTTATCGTTTGTTGGAGCAAGATGGTGCTATAATGCATGAATCAGTTGTTAATGGGGGTGACATCCTGATTGGCCGAACCTCTCCGCCCCGATTCATGGAGGAATACAAAGAGTTTGAAGTTAAAGGCCCATATCGACGTGATACATCAATCGGTGTTAGACCGTCCGAGAACGGAGTGGTCGATACTGTTATCATGACACAGTCAGTAGAAGGCGGTAAAATGTACAAGATTCGAGTCAGAGATATGCGAATTCCCGAGATAGGTGATAAATTTGCATCCAGGCATGGTCAAAAAGGAGTTGTTGGCATGCTTGTAAACCAGGAGGACTTGCCTTATACAGAGGATGGCGTAGTCCCTGATGTAATGATCAACCCTCACGCATTTCCTTCTAGAATGACTGTTGGGATGTTCATGGAATCATTGGGTGGTAAAGCAGCCTCTTTGAGAGGCAAAATTGTTGATGGCTCTGCATTTTTGGGGGAAAAATTAAACGATATTAAGGACATTATGGAGTCATATGGATTCAAGCATAGTGGAAAAGAGGTAATGTATGATGGGAGGACCGGCAAGAGATTTCCTGTTGACGTATATGTTGGTGTAGTCTATTATCAAAAACTACATCATATGGTAGCCGATAAGATCCATAGTAGAGCTAGAGGCCAAGTTCAAATGCTAACAAAGCAGCCTACTGAAGGTAGAGCTCGTGGAGGTGGATTAAGGTTTGGAGAAATGGAAAGAGACTGTCTAATTGCTTATGGTGCGTCAATGATGCTAAAGGACAGACTTTTAGAAGAATCTGATAAAGCAGAGATAAACGTATGCGAGAGATGCGGTTTATTATCATATTTTGATACGAAACAGAGAAAATATGTATGTAGAGTCTGCGGTGACAAGGCAAAAATTTCCAGTGTTATAATTGCATATGCCTTCAAATTGTTATTGCAAGAAATGATGAGTTTAAATGTCGCTCCACGCTTATTGGTAAAGGAGAAGGTTTAATCTTTTTGTTTTTATATAATGGAGGTCTTTTTGAATGAATGATGAATCTGTCAAGATATTAGATGGTATTAGGTTTAGTATTTGGTCGCCCGTAGAGGTAAGAAAGTTTAGTGTTACTGAGGTAACGGCGCCAGAAACATATGACGAAGATGGAATGCCTGTTCAAGGCGGGCTAATGGACAATAGACTGGGAACGCTAGAGCCCGGGCAAAAATGTGCAACCTGTGGAAATACATCAGCCAGATGTCCTGGGCATTTTGGTCATATAGAACTTGCCGAACCCGTTCTACACATCGCATTTATCGATGACATTCACAAATTGCTTTTGATTACATGCAGATCGTGTAATCGTATTAAACTTAGTAACGAGGATCTAGGAAAATACAAGAATTTACGCGATAGCAAGGCAGCATATGCCGTAATTACTCTTGAAAACGTAAAAGACGAAATTATTGAGAAAGCAAAGAAAGTCAAGGTTTGTCCACATTGCCAGAAAGAACAATATGATCTCATTTTTACAAAACCTACAATTTTTGTTGAAAAAACTGATGTAGGAGAAAATAGGCTATTACCCATTACTATTAGAGAGAGGCTACTAAATGTTTCAAATGACGACCTGATATTGTTAGGTTATGACCCAAAGACTGCTCGACCAGAATGGTTCATTCTTCAAGTCTTGCCTGTTCCTCCAGTAACAGTGAGACCATCAATTATTTTAGAAACAGGTATTCGATCAGAAGATGACTTGACTCACAAGCTAGTAGATATTATCCGAGTAAATCAGAGACTCAAAGAGAGCAAAGAAGCTGGAACACCACCTTTGATTGTTCAGGATTTGGTAGATTTATTGCAATACCATGTTACAACTTACTTTGACAATGAAGTGTCGGGCATCCCTCAAGCCCATCACAGGTCTGGAAGGCCATTAAAGACCATAACCCAGAGGCTAAAGGGCAAAGAGGGTCGATTTAGAGGATCTCTATCGGGTAAACGGGTCGATTTTTCAAGCAGGACCGTAATTTCACCTGATCCAAACCTTACTATATCTGACGTGGGTGTACCGAGCGATGTCGCAAAGAAGCTTACAATTCCAGAAACTGTTTCTACCTGGAATATTGATAAACTGAAAAATCTCGTTCTAAATGGGCCAAACAATTATCCTGGAGCTAATTACATTATTCGGCCGGACGGTGTAAAAATAAGACTAGACTATGTCACAGATCGGGCCGCTATTGCTGATTCAATAATGAATGGCTATACTGTGGAGCGTCATCTGATGAATGGGGATGTTGTCATATTTAACCGACAGCCATCATTGCACAGGATGTCTATTATGGCTCACAATGTAAGAGTACTTCCATATCGTACTTTTCGCCTCCACCCAGCTGTATGTCCACCATACAACGCAGATTTTGATGGTGATGAGATGAATTTACATGTACCACAAAGCCAGGAAGCAAGGGCAGAAGCGGCTTTGTTGATGCGGGTTCAAGATCAGCTTATATCGCCAAGGTATGGAGGACCTATTATTGGCGGCATACGTGATTTCATAACTGGGGCTTTCTTATTAACAAAAGATGAAACGATACTAACTGCTGATGAAATAGCTAATTTTGCATATTTGGGTGGGTACAGCGGACCTTTACCCAAACCTCATATAGAGAAGGATGGAAAAGGGTTTTTTACAGGCAAACAATTATTTTCACTTTTCTTACCAAAGGATTTCAACTTTGTAATTACTTCAAAGTGGAATAAAGCCTCAAAGTTGCAGGGCAAGGATGTCGTAATTAAGAACGGACAGTTGATGTCAGGTGTAATCGATAAAGCTTCAATAGGTGCCGAAGAACCTGATAGTGTACTTCACAGAATTGCAAAGGACTACGGTAACGATGAAGCAAAAAAATTCCTTGATGCTATACTTATTATGCTAAAGACTTACATTACTCACAAAGGATTTAGCTATGGGTATTCTGATTTATGGTTAAGTGACGAAACTCGCAAAGAAATTCAAGACGTAATTCAAAAAACTTATAATAAAATTGATGAATTGATAAAACAATATCAGGACGGCACTTTACCTTTAACCAGAGGTTTATCTCCAGAGGAAGCCTTGGAGCTATATGTTGTTAATGAACTCTCAAGGGCAAGAGACAGAGCTGGAAAAATTGCCGATCGATCGTTTCCTGATGACAACTCTGGCGTAATCATGGCTTCAACCGGGGCAAGAGGTTCCACATTGAATATTGGACAGATGACTGCAGCATTGGGTCAACAATCGATTCGTGGAAAAAGGATTATCAAGGGGTACAGGAACAGGGCGTTACCACATTTTAGGCCCGGTGATCAAAACCCTGATTCAAAGGGCTTTGTTAAATCAAATTATCGTGACGGACTTAATCCTATCGAATTTTTCTTTCACGCCATGGGAGGTAGAGAGGGTCTAGTTGATACTGCAGTGCGTACTCAACAATCAGGATATATGCAACGCAGACTCATAAATGCATTAGAACATCTAAAAATTGAATATGATTTGACTGTTCGTGACCCACATGGAAATATTATTCAATATGTTTATGGTGAGGATGGTATTGATCCGGCCAAAAGCGATCATGGTGATGCTGTAAATATCACTAGGTTGGTAGAGAGTGAATCCGTTGTTGATGAAGGAGTCAAAACTAATGATTCCGAAATGAAGGATTCGTTGCTGAAATTCAAGGAGAAGATGAATCCTAAGTTAACCCAGGAAATTGAAGCCGCTTTATTATCCTATCCACTTAGTAAGACTGGGATTAAGAAAGTAGTGCATAAAATAATGGATTTGTTCGAAAAAGCAATGATAGAACCAGGAGAAGCAGCGGGAGTTGTTACTGCTCAGTCTATCGGAGAACCAGGTACACAGATGACCTTGAGGACTTTTCATTTCGCTGGAGTAAAAGAAAGAAATGTAACTTTGGGTCTGCCCCGACTTATTGAGCTAGTGGATGCAAGAAAGAAACCGGTAACTCCTACTATGGACATCTATCTTGATGATGAACACAAATTATCCAGAGAGAAAGCCTTAGAAGTTGCAAAGAGGATTATTTTTACACGGATATCCGATCTAGTAAACAAAGTGGATACCGATTACAGTGGGAATTTGTCATTTATCTTCTCTGAAAAGAAGATCGCCGACAGAGGAACGTCTATACAGGAAATCCATGAAGTTTTGAAAAGTTCTAAAAAGAGATACGAGGTTTCCATAAATGAAGATAGTCTTGTTATAAAGATTTCTCTATCTCAAGAACCAGATGCTCAAACCTTACTAACACTACGAAACAAATTATTGAACGCGCGCGTTAAAGGCGTCCCAGATATCGAAAGAGTAACAATTGTAAAACAAAATGATGAATGGGTGATTCAGACAGCTGGTTCAAATTTGGCAAAAGTGGTGCTAGTAGAAGGAATAGACGTATCTAGAATAACCACAAATAATGTATTCGAAATATGGCAAACTCTTGGGATTGAAGCTGCAAGAACCGCACTAGTCAAAGAAGTCACTAATACTTTGGAAGAGCAGGGATTGGAAGTCGATATCCGACATATTATGTTAGTGGCGGATTTGATGACATCAAAGGGATATTTACAACAAATTGGCCGTCACGGTATAGCAGGGACAAAGACTTCTGTATTGGCAAGGGCAGCTTTTGAAATTACTGTCCCAACAATTGCCAGGGCTGCACTCGAGGGCCAAGTAGAACCATTAAAAGGAGTTACTGAAAATGTAATAGTCGGGGCTACTGTACCAGTTGGTACTGGAATGATTGATCTATATATGAGTGTCAAGGAATAAAGAAGTATATGAATGAAAAGAAATTGGCAAAAATCCTAAAGGAAGGTGTAAAAAATAACAAGATAAAAACCGGGTATAAAGAAGTATTGCAGTATATCAAAGGGACAAAGTTAATTATACTTTCAAAGACTTTGACCCCTGAAAAAGAAGAAAAAATAAAGAAGTCCGCCGTAGAAAGCGCTATTTCTGTAATCTCTTACCCGGGAAATTCTGTTCTACTCGGAAGGCTTTGCAGCTTATCATATGGGACCAGTGTGGTTTCCTTAAAAAATGTCTCGGATGAAGAAGTAAAAGAGTTAATTAGTAGTTAATTATTTCCACATTTTATGCGGAAATCTGATAAAAAAATACGACGGTTACTCCGTTTATTATTACTTGCATTTCCTAAATATTTATCTTAAAATAGACTTAAATTGGGATAGCTTTGAGAGAATTATTTATACTTGGATGAATTATTCTTTTGTTATTGGGTGCATATGGATTGAGTGAAAAAATTAAGTTATCTCCAGATGAGTTTCGATTACTATCGTTATTTCAGACAGTCACGGCCGCTGATGCCCGGGACTGTATAATTGATGAAAAGATGGAACGTGTAATTTTTGTTGTAAATAGAGGACAAATGGGAATGGCAATTGGCAAAGGAGGGTCCAATATTAAGCAGCTACAGAACGTGATTAATAAGAAAATAGAATTGGTTGAACATTCTGAGAATCCATCTGATTTTGTCAAAAATATTTTCAATTCAAACATTATTCAAGAAATTCGCATAAACGATCGTGTAGATGGGACCAAAATAGCCTTAGTTGTTGCAGACGCAAAGAAAAAGGGGTTAGTCGTGGGTAAAGATGGAAGGAATGTGGACAAAGCACGACTACTCGCAAAGAGATATTTCAATATTACGAACGTCCTTGTTATTAGTCCGGAACAATTAATTAAAAGTGAAAAGATGTGATATTTATTGAGTAAATCACCATTAGGATTATTCTCGGGTAGGGTTTTGAAAACCAAACGAAAGCGCTCCCGATGGTCAAACAAGTATTATAAACGTAGAATGCTGATGTTAGATAAGAAAGCCAACCCGTTGGAGGGTGCTCCACAGGCCAGAGGTATTGTATTAGAAAAAGTCGGCATCGAATCAAAACAGCCTAATTCTGCTGTCCGTAAATGTGTACGGGTACAATTAATAAAAAATGGAAAATCAATTACTGCATTTTTGCCAAGAGACGGTGCGTTAAACTTTGTAGATGAACACGATGAAGTCGTGTTGGAAGGGATAGGAGGCTCAATGGGTGGTGCAATGGGTGATATTCCAGGGGTTAGATGGCAAGTATTCAAAGTGAATGGTGTATCACTTAATCAATTGGTAAGAGGAAAGAAGGAGAAACCAAGGCGATAACAATGAGTGGAAAAGAACAAGTAAATATGCTCCTATTTAACAAATGGGATACAAGAAATATTGAAATTGTTGATGAAGGGCTGAAAAACGTAATCCATCTACATCCCTCAATGACAATACCGGTAACATTTGGACGTCATGAGCATCAGCGATTGAAAAAAGCAGAGGTCAATATTATTGAACGTCTGGTCAACAAGCTTATGCATTTTGGAAAAAGATATGCTAAAAATACGGGACGAATGGGTGGCAAAAAGACAAAGGTGATGAATGTCGCAAAAACCGCACTCGAAATCATATCAATAGAAACAGGTAAAAATCCTGTAGAATTACTCATAAGGGCAATAGAAAATGCAGCACCGAATGAGGATACAACCAGAATAGTATACGGTGGCGTGGTTTATCATGTTTCAGTTGATGTCTCACCTTTAAGGAGGGTGGACCTAGCTTTGCGATTCATTGCAGAGGGTGTACGTGAGTCGACCTATTCTTCACCTCAAGCGATGGAAGAGGTCCTTGCCAGAGAAATAATGTTAGCCTCTGAGAACGATATGAACAGTTATGCAATAAAAAAGAAAAATGAGCAGGAAAGGATTGCAATGTCATCTAGATGATTACAAGCGCTCTTTTTCTATCATTTATTTAGTGACATTCAATGAGTGGCAAAGATGATTATATTTTTAATAAACAGAATTTATTAACGACCCAATCCGGGAGAAAAATTTTTAAAAGCGGGTTGATCAGGGATAAAAAATATGCTTCATTCAAATTCTATCTTAATAAATCAAAAAAAGAGTATGATGGTTTTGTCCAAAGATATAAAGATGGGATTTATGGGTTAGTAAAATCAGATTCATCTCCTATTCAAACACATAGGCATTTCATAAATGAGATTGGTGGTACTCACGAATTAGAGCTTGCTCCGCAAGAAATTGAATCGCTAAAGTTAAAGTTGGAAGACCCGGCTGATTTGTTTGACCGGATCAATAGGATACTGAATTCTAATTTCATAAAAATGACTTTTCCCGTATTTTATGCTCTTTTTGATGGTTACGCTGAGAGTACGGGCCTAAATGATGACAAAATGAGAAATAATGTGATAGATGGACATTTGATTGCGATCGATTTGAGCGAGCCTATGGATAGGATTTTGGATAAAGATGAAGACCTTGATTATCTTGAAGACTACAAATTCATTAATCCATACATACTCTTATTGGCAAAACAAAAAATAAGTGAAACAGCACCTGGAGTCCTCGAAGAATTTCAATCTGGTTTTGATGACGCCCTTTTAGGTCAACAAATCGATTATGAATTGAAAACCAAAAAACTTGAACTTACTTACGATAATTTAGAACAAAGTTACAAGAAATACCGATCAGTGCTTGGAACGGCAGGTAGAAATATGAGTCTCAATCAACGACCCTTGTCAGAAATTTATTATATAGGTATGGCAAAAGCTGCAGAGTGTGTGGGTTGTGGAAATGAGATCCAAGATGCAATTGTTACTAAGGGAATCAAATCACCATCGTGGCCTCTTTTTTATTCAAGCCTCACTCATGATGTGAAATCAGGATTCAGGCTAACCTTAGAAAAGAGTAAATCATATTTATCAGAGGCATCACTGGCTTTAGAAATGCTAGATAATGATTCAAAAATAAAACCATTTCTAGAATTTTTGTTCTTAACAGTTAGTCATTATAATGAATTCTGGTATAGAGAGCTTGTAACCAAAAGAGCCGACCTCATACATAACTTTCAGAACGAAATAGATAAAAAATAATTTTGGGTTTAAGGAGGTGGGTCGTAAGAAATTATGTGGATAGAAAAATACCGTGTGAGCGAATTTGACAGTTTTTTTGGGAATGAGAAATCAAGACTCACAATAATAAACTGGCTAAAAAATTGGATTAAGGGAACAAAACCACTTCTAATCGTAGGTCCTCCAGGAACTGGAAAGACTTCGTTCGTTAATTCTTTGGCTAAATTGCTCGATCTTGATTTGATTGAACTAAATGCGAGTGATCTTCGGAATAAAATTAATTTGGAGACTATTATCAATCCGATCCTACTAAACAATAGTATTTTTGGAAAACAGATGCTATTGTTTTTAGATGAAGTAGATGGCATCTCCGGAAGGGATGATTATGGTGGGATGCCCTTCTTGTCAAACATATTAAAGAGTTCCGATGTTCCGATAATCATGGCCTCCAATTCAAAGAGTTTTAAAATGAAAGATATTATAAAAAATAGTAAGCTTGTTGAATTTAGACCATTGTCGTCATTTGCAAGTTATATGTTGCTCCAAAACGTCATGAGGATGGAAAGAAAGGATTTAGAAAGTTCGGAGCAGTTTAAGATTATTGATCAAAGCCGTGGCGATGCCAGGACACTTTTGAATACTTTGCAAGCAAAGTTGGAAGGAGAGGTTAATTCAGATGGTAACACCGGTACTGAATTATCAATTGAAGTGTGTATCAATAAATTTTTTAATCTAACTGACATTTCACTAGCAAAACAAATATTGATAACATCCTCAATTCGTTATTCAACTCCAAAATATGGCTATACCTCCGAGGAACGTAGTAAAGATATCTTAAATGCTTTGTATACTAGCATTGTTAGCAGTGAGAGAATTATACAATCAGATGATTTGGCAAATATGCTAGACAAGCTCTCGGAGATTGACTTGTTCGTAAATAGGATTTATGAAAAACGGAACTGGAGCTTACTAAGATATGCCAACGACTTGTTGCTTCAGAAATTATTTAAGATTAGTAGAGACAAGGCTATAGAATATAGCCAATATTCCGTTCCCTTCTCATCAATGGGCCCTATATTTATGAGGGGACAATCACTAAGACCTCTTAGAACAGAACTATCAAAGATTTTTCATACAAGCGTTTCCAAAATTGGTCTTTTCTATTATTCCAACTTCATTGGGATTTTGAAAAATCTGGCGATTCAAGATATTGATTTTGATAATCCTGATGCCGTAAAGTTAAATGAAGTCATAAACAAGGAAATTGAAAAACAATCAAACAAAACAAAACATTAAACAATGGTTCTGATTCTCATACTTAAATGGATTCTACTATGGACAAGGATCCCTTGCTAGCCCGTGATTGGATAAAGATGAATATGAAATTCCCAGGTTTTTGTTTACTTTGCAAACAGAGGATCAACTCAGCAGAAGTAGGTTATTGGTCGAGGACAGCTAAATCAATCCTCCATGTAGATTGTTACAATCTTTCTGGTCTTCATATCAAAAAAAATCAAAATTCGTTAAGCCACAAAACGTTTCAGAGCCAAGGAAAGGGGGACGGCCTGTTGGCTGACTTTATCACACAACGAGAAAATAAGGAAAAGTGTTTCATATGCAGTAGTCAAATAGATTTTCAAGATAGTCTAGTATTGACACTGTTAAAACTTGAGAAAAATATTAGTACTCTGGAAACAATTTTTTGTTCAACCTGTTTATCTCGTTCAGATCCTCATATATTTGAAGAATACAGGCATGCCTTCTCAAAAAATCTAAAATCCATTTAGTATATTTATTTAATTCTTTATAAAGATTAAAATGTTTATCTTATACAAGATAATCTAGGGATATATATTGGCAAGTGAGTATGAGTATAACGTTAGTAAACTCTTGGCAGAAAAAGTAAAAAGATTACAAGACTTGCAAAATTCAGATAAATCTTCTAATTATGAAAAAGATTTCTTAAGGATGGAAATAGAAACCCTTGAATCCCTATATGAAAATTACAATCTGGGTTTAAACTATTTTAGACGAGCTAAGGGAGGTAGGAATGGGTTACGTGAACTCCGGGATAAGGACTAGATAAGTCACATGGTTCCTAAAATAAATAAGCAATTATTAATAGCAAAATCTATATTTAATACTGTTAAGGATTAAAAACATAATATATGCGTGAGGAAAAACTAAAACAATATTACGACCGAAAACACAGTGCTGAAGCAGGTGGAGGTCCAGATAAAGTTGAAGCTCAGCATTCCAAGGGCAAGCTAACTGCGAGAGAGCGCATAAATCTTTTATTAGATCCAAATACATTTACAGAAATTGACAAATTTGTAACTCACCGAGGTGAAGATCCTGAAGTAAAAAAATATTATGGTGATGGTTTGATAACTGGTTTCGGAACCATTAGCGGTAGACGAGTATTCATTTACGTTTATGATTTTACCGTTTTGGGCGGTTCGCTAGGAGAAATGGCCGGAAAAAAAGTATCTAAAGTTATGACACTCGCACTAAAGGTAGGATGTCCTATTATTGGTATTCTTGATTCCGGCGGGGCAAGGATCCAGGAAGGTGTATCAAGCCTGGACGGTTATGGTGATATTTTTCTGAAGAATGCTCTTGCCTCAGGTGTTATACCTCAAATAACTGCTAGTATCGGACCGTGCGCTGGTGGGGCTGTATATTCACCAGCAATGACAGATTTCGTCATAATGGTTGAAAATGTGGGCCAAATGTTTGTGACAGGGCCAGAGGTAGTAAAAGAAGTCCTTAGTCAAGAAGTTACCTTCGAGGATTTGGGAGGAGCTAAAACTCATGCTACAAAATCAGGAGTTGCACATTTCGTAGCGAAGGATGAGGTTGATTGTATGGACAAGATTAAAACACTGCTCTCTTACCTTCCACAAAATAATAAAGAAGAACCTGAAATTTTACCAGGTGACGTTGACGACCCTAACCGTTTGGATCCTAATTTGATAAAGGTATTGCCTGACAATCCATATCAATCCTATGACATGAAGGAAATCATTACTTCCGTTTTTGATAACGGGGTTTTCTTCGAGGTTCATGAACTCTTTGCCGAAAACATAGTGGTTGGATTTGCGAGGATGGGCGGTAGATCTGTGGGCATTATTGCAAATCAGCCTTTATTTTTAGCTGGTGCATTAGATATCCATTCTTCTAATAAGGCTGCAAGATTTGTTAGATTTTGTGACTCGTTTAATATTCCTATAATCACCCTTGTAGATACCCCTGGATATTTACCAGGAGCTGACCAAGAGCACAACGGTATTATCAGACATGGGAGCAAACTTCTATTTGCCTATTGTGAGGCAACCGTTCCAAAAATTACCTGTATTATCGGCAAAGCATATGGGGGAGCTTATATTGCGATGGGAAGCAAAAATCTTGGCACAGATTTGAACATCGCATGGCCAACAGCTGAAATCGCAGTATTAGGGCCAGAAGCAGCTATTACTATTATGCATAGGAAAAGTCTAAAAGATTCTACCGATGCAGCAAGCAAAAAGAAAAGTTTGGCAAAAGAGTATCGAAACAAGTTTGCAAACCCATACATAGCTGCGGAAAGAGGAACGATTGACTCTGTTGTTGATCCGATGGAAACCAGACCATTAATCATAAGCGCCCTCAATGCCCTTTCTAACAAAAAAGAGAGTAGACCATCGAAAAAGCATGGGAATATTAATTTATAGAGAGGTGATTGGATGTCTAAACAAATTAGTAGTATATTAATTGCAAACCGAGGAGAGATCGCCCTAAGAATCATTAGAGCCTGCAAAGAACTAGAGTTAAAGTCTGTATCTGTATATTCGGATGAAGATAAGAGTTCAATCCACGTCAAACGAGCTGACGAGGCATATCATATCGGACCCGCGGCTCCTGCTCAAAGCTATTTGAATATGAACCGAATCATGGAAGTTGCTATAAAAGCAGGAGTGGATGCAATACATCCAGGATACGGCTTTCTTTCAGAAAATGAAACTTTTTCTGAATTATGTGAGAAGAATAATATTATTTTCATCGGTCCCAAAAGTCTAGCTATGGAGCTGACCGGAGATAAAATGAAGTGCAAGCGTATTATGAAACAGGCAGAAGTTCCCACAGTTCCAGGCAGTGAAGGAGTTATTGATGACGTTGATAAAGCAGTCGAAATAGCTAACGAAGCTGGATACCCAGTTTTACTAAAATCAGCATTTGGTGGAGGGGGACGAGGTATCAGACTTGCAAAAGACGAAAAGGAATTGAGGCAGGAATTTGAGATGGCTTCTGCGGAGTCAAAAGCTGCATTCGGAAAGGCTGCTCTTTTTGTGGAAAAATTCTTGGAAAAAATCCGACATATTGAATTTCAATTGGTAAGGGATTCGCACGGCAACACAAGACATTTGTTTGAGCGAGAATGTTCAATTCAAAGAAGGCATCAAAAATTAATTGAAATGTCACCCTCACCAATAATGACCTCTGAAAAGAGAAATGAAATTGGGGAGATAGCAAAAAGAGCCGCTGATGCTGTTGACTATCTAAATGCAGGAACAGCTGAATTTCTGTGCGATCCACAAGGTAATTATTATTTTATCGAGATTAATTCTAGATTGCAGGTTGAACATCCTGTTACCGAACTTGTTACGGGCTTGGATTTGGTAAAATTGCAAATATCAATTGCAAATGGCGAACCGATCCCCTTCAAGCAACACGATCTCACATTTAACGGTGCCGCAATAGAATGTCGTATTAATGCAGAAGATCCATTCTATGACTTTGCTCCTTCAGTAGGTAAAGTACCTTATTGCAATTTACCATACGGCCCAGGCATACGTGTAGATACTTACCTCTATCCTGGATGCACCGTCTCCGGCTTTTATGATTCTTTGACCGCTAAGCTAATATCCTGGGGATCATCATTTGATGAATCGCGTCGAAGAATGAGAAACGCTCTAGACGAGTTCATGATTGAGGGAATAAATACTACTATACCATTGTACAAAACCATAATGAATGATGAACACTTTATTAATGGTGATTTATCAACAGATTACCTTGATAGGTATTCTATCATAGAAAAAATGAGAAAAGAAATAAAGGCTAAGAATTCTGATAGACAAAAAAGACTTTTACCTGCGGTGGCATCTGCAATCATTCAATCTGAAAATATCAAACAGCCCTCAAAGAAGGATCATTCAGTTCAGAATGCCTGGAAATTTGGTGGAGTTGCTTGAAATAGAATGGAAATAAAGGTTGATGATATACCGGAAGAATTTGAAGGTAAAATCTTAGGTTTTGATAAAGATGGTAATTTGGTTATCCAAATTAATGGATCAGATCACCTCATAAAAGTAATAGATATGAAATCAGACAAATTTGAATTCTTGTTTGATAATGCCTTCCATGAAATAAAGATTCTTGAAGTCACAAGTACAGAATTGAAAATATTGTTAGATGGACAATCGATGCTGCTCAAAAAACACGCAAAATTAACTGAAATAATTGAAAAATCAAGAGCTAATTCAGGAGGTGCCACTTCACAGAATACAGTATCAAGTCAGATACCTGGAAGAGTGATATCAATAGCTGTAAATAAAGGTGATGCCGTCAAACAAGGAGATAACATCGTGGTTTTGGAATCCATGAAAATGCAAGTTGCCATCAAATCTCCTAGAGATGGGACTGTAAGAGATCTCAAAGTCAAAGAAGGTCAGAGCATTTCAAGAAATGATGTTGTAGCAATTCTTGATTAAGGTAACGATTATAAGCCCAGAGTTACTTCAATTAATCGTTTTCATTTAGGCAAATAAAAGAAGAACTGATGAATTAAATCCTCTAAAAGTATTTGAATTTTATGATATTATGGTCCTGATTTCTTCATAATTAGGTTCGATTAGGGGATTATCTGTTACCCATTTATATACAATCTTATGATTATTATTGTCTACAATGAATATAGATCTTTTAGCTACTTTGAAATCCTTTAATTTACCTAAACTAGGCATTACCACATTATATTGCTCAATCACTTCCCTATTGTAGTCGCTTAAGACTGGAAAGTTTAGGTTATGGTGTTCTGCAAAAACTTTATTTGCAAAGGGACTATCAACCGATATTCCCAAGATATTTACGTTTTCTCTTTTTAAGCTATTAAGGGTATCTCTGAAATTGCACATTTCAACAGTGCAAACTGGAGAACCAGCAGCCGGGAAGAAAGCCAAAATTGTCAACCCTTCTTTATTCGCTGATAATCTACGAACTTCCTGATTCGTGTCTAAAAGCTCAAAATCTGGCGCTTTATCGCCTACATTCATATTCATATTCTTATTAGGCGTTTTGCTATTCAAATTATTGTTCTGATTCGAAGACATATTAAATTAATATGCGATTAGCATTAAAAAGAACCTTTCTGTATAACTTTCGGCAATTTTTTCAAGACATGACTATTATTTAGAATACTATACAGCTGGTGCAATAGTGTATCTCTGTTTCACACAAAACCAACCCCGTTTAGCTTTCTAAATTCTATAATTAAATTTTTTAAAGTATCCACAGCAATTTTTAATTCCTCTTGTGTGTTTTGGTATCCTATGGAAAACCTTATTGAACCACTTACTTGATCATAAGTCAAACCTAGAGCTTTTAGAACATGAGACGCTTTTTGTTTCTTGTTTGAAGAACAGGCCGATCCTGTAGAAGCCTCAATACCATGTTCATCCAATTTTATCAGCAGGTCCTCTCCATTTATTCCCGAGAAAGAAAAGTTCACATTATTGGAAATTCTATTCTCCATAGATCCATTTAATACAGATCCTGGTATTTCTTTGATTATCCTGTCTATCATGTATCTTTGAAGCCCCTTAATTTTGGTTTGGACAGGTTCGAGTTTCTCGTTCCAAATTTCACAGGCTTTACCAAAACCAACAATAGCACTTACATTCTCTGTTCCTGATCGTAGATTCATTTCTTGTCCGCCGCCAAATATTATAGGTTTTATATGTATTCCATGTTTTATGAATAACGCTCCAATTCCTTTAGGCCCATTTATCTTATGAGATGAAATCGTCATCACGTCTATTTTCAAATCAGTAACATTAATTGGAATCTTCCCAAGGGCTTGGACTGCATCTGAATGAAAAATAATAGCATTGTTTTTTGATTTTGCGATTTCAACCAGAGGCCTTAGGGGTTGAATAGTTCCTATTTCGTTATTCACTAGCATTATACTAATTAAACTGGTTTTTGGCGATACCATATCACTAAAAATATCTAAATCAATTAACCCGTCCTTTTTTATGGGCAAATAATCTATCTCAAATTCTAGATCCTTTTCGATGAATTTGACAGTCTCTATTATAGAATCATGTTCTATTTTTGATATCAATATTCTTTTACAAGCGGGTCTTATATTGTTGATCAGTCTAGCACATCCAATTAGGGCCAAGTTATTGGATTCAGTCCCACCAGAAGTAAAATAAATTTCGTTAGATTTAGAACAGATTAATTTAGATATCCGTACGCGAGCCTTAGATACGGCTAGAGCTGACTTTCTGCCCAAACCGTGCAGTGATGAAGGATTACCATAGTAGCCAGTTAAAAATGGTAACATTTCATTTATTACATTAGCGTCGATAGGCGAGGAAGATGCATTATCTAAATAAATAGGCTCCTTGGCTTGGGTACGGTTATTTTTTGACATATTTATCTATTGTTATTATTTCATTCTCATTCTGTTTTCCAATATTTTTTTTTCTGTAACCTTCTAGATCTAAAGTGACATGTTTAAAGCCTAACTCTTTAATTTCATATACTATTTTATCAATTTGGTCAATGTTACATAACTTAGCGATTTCACTTTTCTCTACCTCAATTCTTGCTATTGTGCCATGATCTCTTACTCTTACCTGTCTCACATCAGATATTTTTTTTATTATTGTTTCGCATCTTTCGATTCGTCTTAATTTGACCGAATTAATTTCGGTTCCGTGAGGAACACGTGATGCCAAGCATGAATTCGAAGGTTTATCATGAACAGACAAATTATTGATTTTTGCAAAGTGGCGGACTTCATTCTTATTCAATCCTATTTCCAATAGAGGACTCTTGATTCCTCTAGAATGTAGCGCGACCATGCCTGGCCTATCATCGTCTAAGTCATCAAGGTTAGTACCATCTACAATCAGAGCAATATTTTTCTCTTCAGCTACCTTTAGCAAATTAATGGCCAGCTCATTTCTGCAGTGAAAGCAACGAAGATTGTCATTCTTTGTAAAATTTGGATTATCTAATTCGTTGTATTCTAATAAAAGATGAATTACATCAATCTCTGTGGCGGCTTTTTTAGCTGTTTCTAATTCTTCGTTTGCCAAAGTTTGATAATTCGCAGTTATTGCAAGAACCTTATCTTTCCCAAGTGCCTGCCTTGCTGCGAGGGCCACTAGCGTACTATCTACGCCTCCGGAAAGGGCGACTAGAACTTTACAATTTCTGGATTTAAACCAATTAATAAGTAGATGATATTTACTTTGGTCTAAATTCTCCTCACTCTTGATTGGGTTAATCGACATCTAAGATCAGCTATACGTCATATAGATTCCTTTGAAATATTAAATTATTGACTGTTTCCATAGTCTTCTTCAAAGAAAGACCAAGTTTGTTTGCAATTTCTTTAATATTATCATACTCTGGTTTTATGTTAATTATTCTACCTTGCTGGTCTTTTGATATTTTCACATTTATGACAAATTCATGATTTTCAATTATTATCGGAAGCAGTACACTAAACCGCTCTAGCTTATATCTTTCATTTATGGTCTTTCTAATCCCTAGTGTTCCAGTCTCATTAAAAATCAATTCGATAATTTTTTTTTCAACATCTTCAGAACAAATAACCTTGAGAATATGTACTGGTCTATTCTTCTTAGTTATCCCACTAACCAGGGTAACATCCTTTACTCCTATATCTTGTTTTGACAACTTTTCTACTAGGTCGCCAATCATTTCACCGGTCATATCATCAATGTTTGTCTCAAGAATCGATACTGTATCGGATTGAACCGAGTAATGATTGTTTGATTTTCCAATGGATATTCTTAATATGTTAGGAATACCCTCAAACTTCTTAAATCCAGCACCATAACCTATTTTATGGGGTATAAATTCGGGATAAGTACTAATAATTTTAGGATTCAATCCTGCTAATATTGCTGCTCCTGTAGGGGTAGTCATTTCAGAGTGTACCGGACCTCCTGCTATCGGTATCTCTAAGATCCTAAAAATTTCCAACACTGCATTTGTAGGATTTGGGATCGTCCCATGTGAGAATTGGGTGGTTCCTCCACCGACAGCAACCTTGGTAGAATAAAAAGTCGTATCATAAAATAGATTCAAGTCATCTAAAGCAGTTGCACTTCCAATTAAATCAGCAGCCGTGTCAATACTGGAGGACTCGTGAAGGTGTAGGTCTTTTACTTCTTTATCATGAATTCTTGACTCTACTCTAATTATTGTTTTCATCGTTTCCATTACAAATTTTTTTGCCATTTCGGATAAATTAGTAACATCGCAGCCATTGGCCAGAATTCTTAACATCTCAGACGCATTTCGTTCCAGTGTCTTTTCTTCAACCTCAAAAAGAAATCTTGTAGCCCTAATTCCATTTGATTCAGAATTTATGAATTCTATCTTTTTTATTCTGGTGTCGGAAAATAGTTTCTCTATCATCTTTATATTATTTATGATTTTATTCTCGCTGGCGCCACAATCCACCAAAGCAGATAAGAACATATCCCCTGAAATTCCTGCAACCTGCGGATCAATTACGACTACTTTTCTCAACTATATTTTTGTTATATGGTCCCTCTATAATGGGTTTTATAGCCTAGATCATAAATCACGGTACGAATGTTTCGTTTAGATATTCAAATGATTATTACCTCTGAATTTTAGGGAGAATTTAAAACTATAAATAAAAAAAATAATGTCACATTTGTATGACAATATCTATTATTGGTTCTGGTAGAGTAGGGGCCTCAGTCGCCTTAAATTGCGGTATAAGAGAATTAGATCCTCAAATAAATCTTATCGACATTATCGAAGGATTGCCACAAGGGGAGGCAATGGATATCAATCATCAATTGTCTGAACAAGGTATTGACAGCTTTGTCCATGGCACCAATGACTTTAGTATTTTAAGGGATTCGGAGATAGTCATCTTAGTTGCCGGGATTGGACGCAAACCTGGTATGACGAGAATGGACCTTCTCAAAACAAATGCTTCTATTGTTAAGGATGTTTCGTCAAAAATTGCTCAACATCGTCAAACATGTAAACTGATCATAGTGACTAATCCTTTGGATCCTATGACATATCTTGCTCTAAAGACTACCAAATTTCCCAAAAATAATGTAATGGGCATGGGAGGAATGCTGGACTTGTCAAGGTTCTCTAGCTTTATTAATGAATATGCTCGTTTGTCCAGAAATTCAATATCAGCGATGGTGATTGGTGAACATGGGGAAAGAATGTTACCACTTATTAGATTTTCTTCAATTTCCGGAATACCTCTGAGTCATTTCATAGATGAAAAGCAATCAAAAGAAATCTATGAAAAAACCAAACAAGTGGCTGCAGAAGTTATCAAATATAAAGGCGCTACAGTATATGCACCAGGCAATGCTGTTGCAACCATGGTTGAATCAATGGTAAAAGATAAAAGAACTGTTATTCCGTTATCTGCATATCTTGATGGTGAATATGGAGTAAAAGATGTGTGTATAGGGGTTCCTGCGGTACTTGGGAAAAACGGAATAGAGAAACTTATAGAGTTACCGCTAAACGAATTTGAACAACAAGAGTTCGCAAACGGAGTTAAAAATGTGAAGGAAGCAATCTCTATTCTGCCACTTTAACTTGTATGTATGTTTTATGGACTTGAGAAATATTTTATTAGATTATTATAATAACAAGAAAAGCCTTGATGAAGTGATCAGATCCATCTCCCTTTTTTCAGTCGAATATATCCAAAACGATATAGCTCAGATCGATATTAACCGAGATTTTAGAAAATCTATTCCAGAGATTGTTCTGGCAACACGTAAAAAGACCAGCGAATTAGTATTGATCATTAATCGAATCCTTGAGAAAAAAGGCTATGTGCTTGTGAGTAAAATTAAACCTTTGCTGGTAAGCAAATTAACAAATTATTATAGCAAAAAGGGTTTTATTGTAGACAAAAGTCATAATGGAACTTCTATATTAGTTTATGACACAATATCTTCTCTTCCTAAGAACAGAGGAGGTAAAGTGGGAATAATTTGTGCAGGGACTTCTGATGTGGGGATTGCCGAAGAGGCACGCTTGGCAACTTTAGCGATGGGCTGCACATCTTACCTAGCTTATGATGTTGGTATAGCAGGGATTCACAGACTGCTTAACTCATTGAAGCAAATGATGTCAAGCGGTATCGACGTGATAGTAGCAGTTGCCGGAATGGAGGGGGCTCTTCCCGCAGTGGTAACTTCTTTGGTAACTGTCCCAGTGATAGGTGTGCCTTGCTCTGTCGGATATGGCTATGGGGATAATGGCAAAGGTGCTTTAGCGTCTATGCTACAAACCTGTTCATTTGGGCTCTCTGTTGTAAATATTGACAACGGAATAGGGGGAGGCATTTTTGCAAGTCTAATCGCAAACAAGGGCCGATAGAGTCCATATTTGTTAATGATTCTTGTATAAAATACCTCTGCTAAAACCATATTGTTTTTAATTCATTCGTGAAATTTTTGATTTTAGTAGGATGTGAATTATTTATAAACGCTTATCCATCTTTTCTCTTTAAGATAAGATGAATGTTCAACAACCGGTGAACTTATCGACCTGAAATACAAAAGCACAAACGGTTAAAGGATCCGACTTTTGCCTAGGTCAACAGCCTTTCAATAGCTTTTCGGGCTTTTAATGCTTATAGTCAAAAAATACATGTTCTGTACTTTTTGCAATCATTATCTTCTTCATGACTGTCAGTCTGATTTACAATAAAGGGCAGTTCTACCATTTGTCACAGGTTTCGGACCTCGTTTAGATTCTAAACTACAAAAGAAATTCAAAATGTCAGAAATATTAATTGATTTAACAGTTTAGAAATAATTCTTATTTCGAATTATATGAGAGGCTTGAACACATCAATTATCAACAATATTTTTTGTTGATTTTTTAAAACGTTTATAAGAGATTTAAGAGAGTTTTTTTGATTGTTAGAATAAAGGAGAAGAAGTAATGAATGTCTTACATTAAAACGCTTAAAAGAATAAGAAATAATAAAACAAATTATAGAAAAAGAAAGGCTGTGTTAATTAGCAAAAGGAATTTCATAACAGTAAGAATAAGCAATCAAAATATTCACTGTCAATTAATCAAACCAGCGATAAAAGGTGATCTCGTCCTCTCGTTTTCCAATAGTAAGGAACTAGCTAAATTTGAGTGGAAAGGTTCTACCAACAACTTATCTGCTTGCTATCTGGTCGGATTGATGCTTGGAAAAAAAATGCTTGCCAAAAAAATTGATTCTGCTATTTTGTATACTGGTCAAACATCTTTCACAAGCAAGGTGGCAGCCTGTCTAAAAGGCATTGCTGCTGCTGGAGTCAATATCCCATTATCCGAAGAAACATTGCCCGATGAAGATCGAATAAATGGTTCTCACATATCTCAATATGCCGCAATTCTTAAGGAGGACAAAAATAAATATGAGAAACAATTTTCCAAGCTATTTAGTAAAAATATTAACCCCGAAGAATATCCACAACATTTTGAAGAAGTGAAGACGCGAATTTCTGCCGGAAATTTCAATTAGGGTAAAAACTTGACCGCTATAATATTCACCGAAAGAATAATAAACAAAAAAATAATTGATTTTGGTAAGGTACTGATGTGTTGAGAATGAAAGTTATGATGATTAATGAATTGATAATGCCTTATGGGTCGGGTGTAACTAATGAGTAGAATGTCTAGACCTAGTGAACCTGAAGTCGAATGGAAACCCAGAACTACACTAGGTATTATGGTAGCCAGTGGTAAAATTAACTCCATGGAGCAAATATTCGAAAATGGGATGAGGATTCAAGAATCTGAGATTGTGAAACACCTTTTGCCTGATATCAAAACTCAGGTAGTAAGCGTTGAAATAGTGCAAAAACAAACCGATGCTGGCGAACTCACTAGATTTAATGCTCTTGTGGCAATTGGTAATGAGTCTGGTTGGTTTGGTATAGGTAAAGGCAAAGCCTCACAGATGAGGAATGCTATAGACAAGGCCACTAATGCCTCTTACTTAAACGTCATCCCTGTAAAATTGGGATGCGGGAGTTGGGAGTGTCGATGTCAGCAAGCTCATTCAGTGCCATTTAAAGTGCAGGGTAGGGGTGGCAGTGTAACAATTGAATTGATCCCCGGTCCTCGTGGATTGGGTATAGTAGCTGGCGAGAATATTAGAAACCTGTTGAAATTAGCAGGATTAAAGGATTGCTGGAGTAGGTCATTTGGATCTACTAATACTATGTCGTCTACCGCAAAAGCAATTTTTAGTGCCTTAAGAAGTACGTTTATCGCAGGATAGGAATTGAAATGGTGTATTTAGTAGTTAGAATGAAAGGGACTGTGAACATTCCCAATTGGGCAAATGTAACACTTGAAAATTTGCATCTTAACAAGAAATTTCGAGCAACCCTAATTCCAGAAAATGACCAAACATTAGGGATGCTTAGGAAAATAAAAGAAATAGTTGCTTGGACATCAGTTGAGGAGAACTTTATCAGAGAATTTATCGAACAAAAGGGCCGTGCATCTTCATCTAAATTGTTATCCAACCAAAAACAGGTGGAGTCTGGAAAAACATCTAATCCCGATATTAACAAGGTTGTTTCTGATGTCTCCAAAAACGAAACATATCTTTCTAAATTAGATGGAATAAAACCATGGTTTGCATTGAATCCTCCAAGAGGTGGATTTAAGAAAAAATCAAAGGTTCTGCACTCTCAAAACGGAATATTGGGGGAGAATAAAGACTTGTTAGAAATCGTAAAGAGGATGATGTAGTCTATGAACAACAATTGTTTGCCGTTTAGTAAAGCATTGCAAACTTTAATATTTATACCCAAAGTTGGTTATCCCCTAAGGAAAAATTGGTGATAATGGATGGCTACTCGATTAAGAAAAAGTAGAAAACAGCGTGGAAGTCGCTTCTGTGGATGGGGTCAAATTGGCCAACACAGAGCTTCGGGAAGTAGAGGAGGTGTCGGAAACGCTGGAAAGCACAAACACTTCTTCATTAGAACCATTAAGGAGGAGCCAAATCATTTTGGACATGAACAATTTCATGCTTTGAGACAAAGTGACTCTTTAAAATGGATAAATCTTAAAGATTTGAATGAATTAGTTAAATATTCAGAAACTGGTGAAGATGGTAAGGTCATACTTGATCTAGAAAAGTTGGGATATGACAAAGTCTTGGGTAGCGGAGCCATAAACTCTGCCCTTACAGTTCGAGTGAAAAGAATCTCGGACTCTGCCAAGAACAAAATCACAGCAGCTGGAGGAGAGGTGCAAATTTTAGATGAGCTCAGTACAGAATGAAGGTTTATTTAGAACAATCGTAAAGACAATCTCTCCTTTTATCCCACAAGTTGAGAAGCCTAAAAAGAAAATTACTCTAACTAATAAACTGATATGGACCGGTATTGCTATGCTTATATACTTAGTGATGGGACAGATTTCATTATTTGGAACCAATGTTGATCCTGCTACTGATCCATTGGCTTTTGCCCGAGTAATCTTTGCTGCTCAACAGAGAACTTTATTGGAGCTTGGTATTGGCCCTATTGTTACTGCTGGATTGTTAATGCAGTTATTGAAAGGTTCGGATATTTTAAAACTAAACTTTAAGGATCCTAATGATAGATCCCTCTTTACATCTGCCACAAAAATAGTAACTATAATTGTAATAGTTGCAGAAACACTACTGTATGGTGTAAGCGTATATGGTGGCGCTACGCCGTCAGGCTATCATTTGACCATTTTAATAGCGCAGTTGACGGCGGCGTGTATAGTGGTTATGTACCTTGATGAATTAGTTCAGAAGGGATGGGGACTTGGATCAGGAATCAGTATATTCATTATGGCCGGAGTTGCGCAAGCGATACTATGGAGTCTGTTTAATCCATTACCGATACCAAACGGCACTGAATATAGTGGCTTGATACCCTTCATGATCACTAGCGGAATGGAGGGTCATATCGGAGATGCAGTACTGCGTTCATCACCACCTGCTCCTGTTCCAAATATGCCCAGCCTCTTTGCATTTGCGATTACCGCGGGGATATTGCTGCTACTGGTATACACTCAGGGTATACACATTGATATACCTATAGTATCGACACGGTATCGAGGATTTACTGCGACGTATCCGATCAAACTACTTTACACATCCAACATCCCTGTGATATTGGCGTCTGCGCTTATGGCGAATGCGCTTTTCATAGGTCAAATGCTCTGGGTAAATTACAATCCAAACAACGATAATCCTGGTTTCAACTTAATAGCGCAGTATGATCCCGAATCTCAGAATCCTATTGGAGGTCTCTTTTATTATGTAACTGCACCTAGATCCTTTGAGGCTACAGTAGCTGATCCTGTGAGAGCCCTTGTATACGTGCTGTTCTTGACGACTATCGTTACCATCTTTGGCCGGTTGTGGGTCGAGCTAGGTGGACTCTCTGCGAAGTCGGCGGCGAAGAATTTATTGGACGCAGATGTACAAGTACCTGGTTTTAGACGGTCGGAAAGTTCGGTGGAATCGCTGCTGAATCGATACATTCCGTCTGTGACTATAATTGGAGGTGTAATAATCGGACTACTAGCTTCTGTTTCGGATTTGTTTAGTGTTTTCGGAACTGGAATAGGATTGTTACTGATGGTGGATATACTTGTGAACTATTATAACCTGTTGGTTAGAGAACAAGTCGATGTTCATATGCCAAAATTGGCATCCTTGTTGGGACGATCGTAGAGAATTTGGTCACATGATACTGATAATGATTTCAAAATCATTATCCTGCCATATATTTTTAGATTTTGATACTTTGCAAATTATTCATACTAATATTATCAATTATAAAGCTAAAAATAAAGGATTTATTTTCTAAATAGAATTATATGACTAAGCGAGTTATGATAGTTGGTATTCCGGGTGTAGGAAAATCTACTGTTATAACAAATGTATTTAATTTACTCTCTCAAGAAGGTATCGATACTAAAATCGCAGAATTTGGTAAGATAATGTTCGAGCAAGCAAGACTCTTATCAATTAACAATCGCGACCAACTGAGGAAATTATCTATAGAACAACAGAGGTCTCTGCAAGAAATGACTGCAAACCACATCAATTCACTAGGTAATGACGTTGTAATTATCGACACTCACTTATTTATCAGAACCGAGCACGGATATTACCCGGGTATGCCATTAAAATTACTAAATATAATAAATCCTTCGCACTTGATTCTAATCACCGCCAAATCCGAAGAGATTCATAGAAGAAGAACCGATGACAATAGCAGACAAAGGGATTTGATTTCCATTGACCGTATTAGCGATGATTTGAGGTTATCAGAAAGTATGATATCTTCAAGCTCGATAGTATCTGGTTGCCCTTTTTATATTATACAAAATAATACAGATGAGATTGAAAAGGCTAGCAGTGATATTTGTAAGGTCATACTAAGCAAATGATATCAAAAAACTCATTGATAGCTTTATATATACATAGGTCACTAATGACCAAAATCTAGTTTTAGTGTTAAAAATGGGATCGAATCTAATTAAGGATATTAAGAAAAATGAGGACCATGCGGATCGCAAGATGAGTATTGTAATATCCGGATGGCCTGCTGTAGGAAAGACTACAATTGCTGAAAATCTAGCAAAGGATTTTAATCTAAAACTGTGGAACGGGGGGGATATATTAAAGATGATGGCGTATGAACGAGGTTATTCATCGTCACTCAATCATGATTGGTGGGATACGGAAGAGGCAGCTAAATTTATGAGAGAGCGTAACAATAATCCAAACTTTGACAGAGAAGTAGATAATCGTTTGATTGAACTTGTCAAAGAAGGAAATGTAGTCATTACTAGTTATACGTTACCATGGATCTCAGACGCGACAATAAACTTCTGGTTGCAGGGTTCTGTCGATAATAGATCAAAACGCATGTCAATGAGAGACAAAATAGATATCAATATTGCCAAGAAAATAGTACAACGACGCGATGTTGAGAATAAATTGATTTATCAAAAACTATATCAGTTCGAATTTGGGGAAAAGCTAGATGTATTCGACTTTGCCATGAATACTGATATATTGTCATTAGAATCTTTAATTATTATTTCAAAAAACATAGTAGAGAATGTAATAATCTCGTCTTGATTATCATTAAATTTAAAGGTAACGAATTTTAATGGAATTTAATCTACCTCAATTAGACAATTTAGTAAAGATAAATGATGGAACATCCGATGAGAAATTTGGATACTATCCTAATAAAAGACCTATTGTGCAATTATTAAGTTATGGACTAATTTTGTTGGATAAACCTCCAGGCACTACAAGTCACGAAATTGTTTCGTACGTTAAAAAAATACTTGGTTTGGAAAAAGCTGGGCATAGTGGTACCTTAGATCCAGGAACAACTGGATTATTGCCTATTGGATTAGATGAAGGTACAAAAATAGTCCCTGTTTTGCTCATGGGACCAAAGGAATATGTTGCCCTAGCTAGACTGCATAGTCACGTTTCCAATGAAAAACTCGGTCAAGTATTGAAAGAATTTACAGGTCCGATATATCAAAAACCGCCCCAAAGATCATCTGTAAAACGTCAAACACGGATTAGGACTATTTACGAATTGGAATTGCAAGATCAATTTGATCGATTGTTATTACTGAGAACACTATGTGAGTCTGGAACATATATTCGTAAACTAATATATGATATAGGGGAAGTGCTTGAAGTTGGTGCCTCGATGATAGAGTTACGGAGAACTAAGGTTTGGAATTTCGTAGATGAATCCGACTTTGTTAGACTACATGATCTGGTAGACGCATTTCAGTTGTATAAGGAATCAGGCAATGAAGAGAAACTTCGAAGAATTATACTTCCAATTGAAATGGCAATGACTCATATTCAAGCAATAACTATTAGAGATACCGCGATAGATGCTCTTTGCCACGGCGCACAGTTAGCATTACCTGGGATAGTGTCCATTCCTCAAAATTTAAAAAAAGGCGAGTTAGTAGGAATTTATTCACTAAAAGGAGAAATCGTTGGACTGGGTATATCTGTATTAGAATTTGATGACTTTCTTAGTAAAAAGAAGGGGATTTGCTTCCAAATAAAAAGAATCGTTATGAAACCAAACACATATCCGAAATTTTGGTCCACATCTGATACAAATGCCAACCCAACCAACTCTGACATAAACAGTGATGAATCGATCTTTACCTAATTTTGAATTTCTGATCCACCCACAATCTGTAATTACCCGGCAATTAGATTTAAGGGTAGATTGATCAGACTAAATTATTAAATAGTCTCTCCAATTCCTGGATTTGTTTTATCTAGCATTGATATTTTTCTTGCGAGGTTTTCCATAGTACCGGGCAAATGACAATTACACATACAGTCATCACATTCTACGTGTTTTAAATTCTTGCAAGAGTTTGAAAGTTGTAATTTTTCCATATACCTATCTTTTGATAACGGATTCTAAATTTAATTGTTTAATCCATAGAAAATTTTATTTAATTTTGATGTGTAATGTCATCAAGTACAATTTGGTGGTGAGATTTGGTAATAAGGATCTGGCTAAATATCCTTTCTTAAAAGAAGCATTTTCGTATATTGTTAAATATGATTTTAAACTCGAAGATCTTGACAGTAAAGATTATCTGCATCTTATAGGCAAGGCCACTGAAAAAATAGAACAATATCTATTTTTTGGAAGGTGTGAATATCAAATTAATTATAATAAAACACATGAAACGATAGTACAAGAAGAAGTTATCATATTCCTTATCTCCTTGCTATTAGTCAAATCTATCTCAATCCAAGCAGTGACTAGAAAATTTGCGTTATTGGAATCAATGAGATTTGAAAAATATCTTATTTCTGATTTGAATACCGCTAATCGAGACGACAAAACTATTAAACTGATACTCTACAAGATTTTTGAGGATTTATTTAGTACTAAAATCATGCTAGAAGTAGATATTTATAACTTCTACAAAATCCGAATCACTGATTATTTGGATCATCCAATTGCATTTCAAGAGAAAGAATGGAATTTAGTTAATAGAACCCTTCACAATGGATTTGTGTATTTGGATGGAACTGAAATAGTAAGGTTATTCAGAAATGAACTTTATTTACTAATAATTGATAGGATCCAGAAAATGAGCATCGACAGGATTCCAGATACGATAATGGCGATTTCAAAATCTATCAAAAACCGATGGGAACAAATGCACCCGTCTGTCAACATACCTGTTTACAATGCGGTTACGCCTCCATGCATTCAGCACATATATGACCAAATTAGTAAAGGTGAGAATTTACCCCATCCTGCAAGGCTACTCTTGGGCACATTTCTAATTTATTCCAATAAGACTTTGGAGGAGATGTTAGATCTCTTCAAACGATTACCAGATTTCGATGAAAAAATTACTCGGTACCAGTTAGAACATCTTGCAGGTAAAAAAGGGAGTTCCAAGAGGTATTATGTTCCATCTTGTGAAAAGATCAAAATAGAAAATTTATGCTTTGCGACAAGAATATGTCAGGGAATTAGCAATCCTATTCAGTTGGTTAGAAAGAAATCGGGTATCTAGTATGTCTGATACGTTATCTTCTGATTCAAACGATTCCGGAAAGGACGGAAAGCATGCATACAAATACCAAAATGCTGAACCGGACGACAAAAATAAGAATTGGCTTGAAGGAATATTTAGGAGATACTATTTTTATCATTACTCGCAACTTCAACTAGGTGAGTCTATTAATGAACATGAATTTGGATTCAGACTGTTCGATGGAAAAATCCGTAGGCACCTAGCCTTTAACGATAAAAAAGAGTTATATGCATATATCATAAAATTTTCTCCTTCTGATATCTTTTATTCCTCGTCCCGATATCAAAATCCGAAGGCAGAAATCGATCAAAAAGGCTGGATCGGGTCTGATCTTATATTTGATATTGATGGAAAAGATCTTCATTTAGATTGTGCTCAAGGCCATAACTTAGTTTTGTGTAAGGATTGCAGCTTTATTTGTAAAGGTATCATCCCCAAATGTACAGGGTGTAATAGTACCCGATTACAAATCATCGATATACCTTGCTCTAGATGTATCAAATCTTTAAACGGGGAAGTCAAAAAACTTTTAGAAATACTTAAAGATGATTTTGGGATTAATAGTGAATCTATATCTGTTTATTTTTCAGGCAACAACGGATACCACATTCACGTTGTCGATAAGTATTTTTATGGCGCATCATCTCAGAAACGAAGTGCATTTGCTCAGTACTTAATGGGTAAAGGATACTTGATTGAGAATTTAGGTATTAGAAAAAACAACGAAGGCGTCCTCACACCGATGCACAATAGGGTCCAATATAACCAGGGCTGGAGAAGAAGAATTTTTGATTCGATGCATCTATCTATTCAGAATCATAGAATTGATGACAAGTTTGTCAAAAAATATGCTCGCATGCTAGACACAAAGAATAACAACATCAATGACATTATTAGTTCCAGTATTTTTGACCTCTCTGCAAAAATTGATCCCAATGTAACAATGGACATTCATCGAATCTTCAGGCTCGCTGGGTCAATTAACAGTAAGAGTGGATTAATCAAAGCTTTTTGCAAAGATTTGGATTCATTCAATCCATTTGTGGATGCCTGCTTTATTGGAGGAGATTCTAATGTTAAGATAAATTCAAAACTAAACATGAAAATATCATTGAAGGGTAAACAATTTAGCATAAGAACTGGAGCAAATACACTTCCTGAGTATGTGGCTGCTTATGTAGTTTGTAAGGGTATTGGTGAAATTCAAGAATATACATAGTAATAAATCATAAAACCACGGTTATCATTGATGGACCATGGATCAGACCATGACCCGACTGTAGAATACTGGGTCATTGCGTTTTTTAAACCGCATTCAAAAAGTAAAACATATTACAGGCAATTCATGGCTACCGGTTTTTATGAGGCTTTTGATATTGTGATGACCTTTTCTGAAAAAACTACTTGTCAAATTCTTTGGTATAAAGAGAAACGAAAATGTGATTCAAAATTTACAGAATTAGGTATACCATTATTGGAAAGCTTTTGTACTTTTTGTAATAAAGAGTTTAATAATATTGAGCCAATAAAGTGTAATTATGAAAAAAATAATTTCTTTTGCAAGTCTGAATTTTGCTCTTTAGATTGTAAGCAGGAACACTTTTACTTTAAACATGTTAGATGACTACCTTGATTTTCATAATTAGTTTGCCTTTTTAATCAATTCTAAGTATCCCTCGACCATGTCAGGATCAATTACGCCTTGAACTACTGAAGGAACTCCTGATTCCATAACTATATCCATTGCTACTGCACTGTAGGGAATATCAAATTCTTCGATCTCTTGCGAATCTTGAGTTTCATAAATTTGTTCATCACCATTTCCTGTTATTTTGAATGCTAAAATCCTGTCAATTTTGCGCATACCTGATCCTCCTCCCCTACCTCCTGCTGAACCACTAGATTCTTTAACCATTAAAACGAATATTGTATTTTCTCTCACGATGCCATCTACACTGGCCAAATTAATTTCCTGTGATGAAACTATCAATTTCCGCCTTGGAAGCCGCAATATCTCTGATACTTTAAAGACCATGCGATTAAGACAATGCTTGCTAATAAAAATATTTATTGTAGCTGGGGTGTTGGTAGAAATAAATAATGAATAGATAAAATAATTTATCAATTATGGCTAAGCCTAACAACGAGGGTTATCTTACTACAATCGCTTGGGAAAGTGATGGTGTAAAATTAATTGATCAAACTAAATTACCTGAATCACTTGAATATATAACTTGTAAGAACCATTTGGATGTAGCAGACGCAATTAAAAAGTTAACAATTCGTGGAGCTCCAGCAATTGGTGTTGCTGCAGCAATGGGGCTTGCCCTTTGTGCTAACAATAGCAAATGCAATAACAAGGATAAGATGATGGAGGAGTTAGGAATAGCTTATGATATTTTACTCAAGACCAGACCCACAGCCATCAACCTAAAATGGGGATTAGATAGGGTATTTGAGGTGGCAAGGAGATACAATACGGTAAATGACATCAAGAAATATGCAATTCTTCAAGCAATTAAGATGTCTCATGATGATGTCACAATCAACAAGCTGCTCGGAAAATTTGGCTCTGATTTAATCAATGACGGGGAGGTAATAATGACCCATTGTAATGCGGGCGCGTTGGCTACAGTCTCTTATGGAACCGCACTGGGTGTAATCAGGTCAGTAATGGAGTCAGGGAAGAAGGTTAGTGTTATTGCAACAGAGACTAGACCCGTGATGCAAGGATCAAGGCTTACTGCATTTGAGCTTGTGCATGACGGTATCGATGTTAGTTTGATTCCAGATACTGCAGTAGGATATTTAATGTCAAATAAGATGATCGATAAAGTAGTGGTAGGCGCTGATAGAATACTAAAATCAGGCCATGTTTTTAACAAGATAGGTACTTATCAAGTGGCTCTCCTTGCTAAGGCCCATAACATCCCATTTTACGTTGCTGCGCCATTATCAACTTTTGATATGAATAGTAACGAAAAAGATATAGTTATAGAAGAGCGCTCCGTAGATGAAGTAGTAAAAATAGGTGAAAAAAGAATCGCACCTGTAGGGGTAAGAATTTTTAACCCTGCTTTTGATGTAACCTCTCCTGATCTAATTGCCGGAATAATCACGGAGAAAGGGGTAATTTATCCACCCTATGAACTAACCCTGAGACCCCTGTTTCAGTCTGAATGATGAAATCACTCTAACGTCTAAAGACCAATCGAAAAAATTTAAAAAGCGGTTAACTACACATTGAATAGTGCATACAGAACAAATAACTAGGGAAAGAGTCTTTTCCGAATTAAGAAAATGCATGGATCCAGAAATTCCAGTTAATGTAGTAGATCTTGGTTTGATCTATAATGTGGATGTTTCAGAAAAAAATAATATTGATATTAAAATGACCATGACTACACGTGGTTGTCCTTTACACGATACTTTAGTAAGTGACGTAAAAAAATATGTCAATACCATAGAGGGTGTTGGGGATATTAATGTACAAATAGTATGGGATCCACCATGGTCTATAGAAAAAATGAATCCGACGGTCAGGGATAAACTCGGATTCGGTAAACCCACTTTGAGATTTAAGATTGACTATGAAAAGTATATGCCCATGAAGGCCGGTAAGGTAACTAAGCAGGAGGATGGGTCCTTAGCTATAGTTAATGAGAAAGGCCAGGGATTCATGGTAAATGAAAACATTATCGAGTTTTGGGAAAATTGTACTGGGGATAAAACCATAAACCAATTAGCCGACAATTTCGCAGAAAAATTAAGTCTCCCACGACAACAGGTAGAACAGGAGGTAGTTCAACTGATTCAGCAACTGATGGAAGCAGAGTTGTTAATGCCTCCTAACGAGAATTAGTCAGGTCGAGATTGGTCCGTCCCAGCCCCCGCCCACACCCCGCCAAGCTCAGGTTGATTTGCTCAAGGCACGATGCCTTGTTTCGATATCAATGAGTTTCTCCATTGTGAGTCTCTTTTAATTTGAATGAGATCAGATTTCTTAATTCGTCGTCTACCATATTTTCCGAATTTATGTTCAAGGATTTGGCAATAATTTCTAGTTTTTCACGTTCCGATGATATTGGCCTTTGAATTTGCGGACCTTTGTACAAGCGGTTATTGGTAGCCGTCGTCATTGATGCATCGGAAACGAACATGTTTTTTTGTTCCATTATTTTCCCTTTTGCCTTTTCGTATTCCCCTACAAATTTACCTATTGTTTTAGAAATACTTCCAATTTTCTTGGGAAATATAAAAATAATTATAACAACAAAAATGATAAACCATTCAGAACCTGCGATATTTAGCACATAGCTTGGGAAAAACATGCCTCTACTGTTAATGAATAGAAAGCAGTAATTTTTCTTTTACTAGTATAGCAATTTCCAACTAACTAATCTTTGGCTAGTATGTTTCCTTAGGAAGTAAAGAACATCTTTGTCAAAATATAATAACAAGATAATAAAATATTCACATTGTGAAATCAGGTGGAAACAAGGATATGCTTGATAATCTCTTACAAAGCGATGTTATCATAGAACCTCTCGACACTCTCATTAGAAAATTTAAGTCAGGTGAATACATCGTATCAGTTTATGGTTTGGGTCATGTGGGAGCTCCAATTGCCTCTGCTTGGTTGAGATCAGGTGTGACCGTACTAGGCATTGACAAATCCGCGAAAGTTTTAGAAAATGCTCGAAAAGGACTAACTCATATTCCAGAACCAATGGTTAATGAAACTTTTACCGAAGGCTTAAAGAATAACAAATTTATGGTATATGATGACCCGATTCAAGCATCCCGTATCTCAAAACTGAAGATGATATGTGTCCCTGTCTTGATAAGAAAAAACAAAGCTGATTTAGACGCTGTAAAAGAGGTGGCATCTGCAATAGGGACTGGTTTGAAGAGAAATGACATCGTCTCCATCCATCCATCTGTTCCGCCTGGAACTACAGAAAAGTATTTGATCCCTATTCTAGAGAAATCAAGTGGCATGAGAGCCGCAATGGATTTTTTTGTGATTTATAATCCTGAAAGAATTTATGAGGGTCGTGCCATTTTTGACATCGAAGAAGGTCATCCTGGAATAGTATCTTCAAATGATAATTATAGTCTAGATCTTGCGGAAAAATTGTTTGGTCTTATTTATAAGAAAGGATTAGTACGAATCCTGGGAATCAAAACGGCTGAAGCTGAAAAGTTATTTGAAGGGGTTTACAGGGATGTAAATATAGCTCTTGCAAATGAGCTGGCCAGGTTAAGTGATAAGTTAAATATTGATTTTTGGGAAGCCAAAAAGGCGGCTAACTCACAGAATTTCTGTCATATTCACGATCCAGGAATTGGGGTCGGTGGTGCGTGCATTCCAATCTATCCTCAATTTATCCTTGATGTTGCGACAAGAAATAAGATAAATTGTCGAATTACCAAAACTGCCAGAACAATTAACAATGATATGCCTTCATACTCTCTGAACAATGCATTAAAAATGCTTCCTAGGAAGGTAATTAGGAAATCCAAAATAACTATTTTGGGCCTTGCTTTTCGTGGGGGTGTGTCTGACACCAGACTCTCACCTACATATGAACTACTAAAAGAATTGACTAGATTAAAAATTAAAGACGTTATAGTTCATGATCCGTTGGTAAAAGAAGACAATCTAATTTCAAAATACAAAAATGTAGAACTAGTTAATAATTTAGATTATGCTGTTACCAATCGTGATCTAATAATCTTGGCCACCAATCATCCAGAATATTTGAATCTCAATCCTTCCAAAATCGGTCAAACTGCTATTTATGATGGGAGAGGTTATCTTAACCCGGATGATTTCGAAAAAAATCTTTATAGAGGAATAGGTAGGCCAATTCAGACATGATCCTATGACTCAACATTAATTTGATATCTAATAACATTTTTATTTATTTTCATAACAAACTATTTAATGGTCAAGACGCAATCTTCGCAAAAGCTGATATCTGGATCTCAGGCACCTGATTTCTTATTAAAAGGAGTCGACAATAAAAATTACTCACTAAAAGATATCACGTCACGTACTCTTTTGATAGTTTTTATATGTAATCATTGTCCTTATGTTAAAGCAAGAATAAACGATCTGATCTCTTTGCAGTCTAAATTTGACAACTCCGAGTTACAAATTATTGGAATTAATAGTAACGACTCAAGTTATGACGGGGAGGGATTCGATAACATGGTAAAATTTGCTCAAGAATATTCCATCAATTTCCCATATCTTATAGATGAAACTCAAAGTGTGGCCAAGGACTACGGAGCAGTGTGCACGCCGGATCCATTTCTATTTGATGAATGTAAAAAACTTGCTTTTCATGGCAAAATTAATGATGCTTTAGAACCTAACTCTAACGCCACAGTTAGCATTATGGAAAACAATATCCAAAAAGTACTGGATGGAAAAAAATCTAGCATAGAAAAGGATTTTGATCCCTCGATAGGATGTTCAATCAAGTGGATCAATTAAAAGGCAATATGTAGGAAATTAAATGGGCTAAAACCGCTCTTTTTTACATTTATTTATAATCAGTTAAGTAATTATAAAATATGTATTCAGTACACTTATGGTAAAAATATCAATTAAAAGTATTGATGATGTAAATATATCTGAAGGATTATTTGTCATAGGACTAGATGAGAACAATAAAGATCTGGATTATTTAAGAAAAAATACTAAATTAATGGGCATTTTGGATACACACAAAGTCTTTCCGGAGGAACATTTAGAAAATATAAAGAAATTTGGAAAAAACATGATCCTTTCTGTGAACGATGGTGATAAGTTTTTAAAGATCATGTTATTAGGAATTGGAGACAGTAAAAAACTAAATGAAGATAAATTTAGGCAACTTGGTGGAATTATCTCCCTTAAGTCAAAGGAACTAAATTTTCATAGCGTCATAATATCTAATTTCTATTCAAGTTCGTCAAACGTCGAATCAATAATCGAAGGATTAGTCTTGTCTTTGTACGAATTTAATAAATTTAAAGAAGATAAAGCAGACAAAGCACTACCTACCTTTTATGAAAATTATTCTGTGGACATAATCGTCACAGACGATTCTAATATTAGGAATAAGATTGAAATTAATAAGGTAGTGAATATATGTGAAGCAGTTTTTTACGCCAGGGACCTTGCAAATTCTCCGCCAAATGTAATAAATCCGAATACTCTAGCTAATTCTGCTAAAACTCTAGAAGAAATGAAAAACATTCGCGTTGATATATTAAATCAGAGCCAAATCAAAGACTTGGGCATGAATGGTATCATATCGGTTGGAAAAGGCAGTGAAAATGAACCCAAGTTAATCATAGTAGAATACAATAATCCGACCGCTTCTGCGGACAAACCCATAGTTCTTGTCGGTAAAGCAGTAACGTTTGATACTGGTGGTATCTCGATTAAGCCCAGCGATAGAATGGATGAAATGAAATTTGATAAGAGCGGCGGGTGTACAGTCTTGGGTATAATGAAGGCGTTGGGGAATTTAGATCTTCCAATTAACGTAGTAGCGATTATCCCAGCAGTAGAAAATATGCCTTCAGGATCTTCATACAGACCAGGGGATATTATTCGAATGCATAATGGTAAGACCGTCGAAGTTTTAAATACGGATGCTGAAGGAAGATTGATCTTGGCTGACGCGTTGGCTTATGGTGTTGCTAAATATTCTCCAAAATATATCCTTGATTTTGCCACTTTAACAGGTGCATGCATAATAGCCCTAGGAACAAACATAGCCGGGATTATAGGAAATGACGATAAATTGATTAACAAATTAGTATCAATGTCTAATAGGACCGGGGAGAAACTTTGGCAATTACCATTATCAGAGGAGTTTTCGGATCTTATAAAGAGTAATGTTGCTACTATTAAGAATATTGGTGGCAGAACCGGTGGGACAATTACAGCCGCGGCTTTTTTGTCACATTTTGTAAGTGATGTACCGTGGGCTCATTTTGATATCGCCGGAACTGCATGGACCCAAGACGGAACTGCAGACAAGAGTTATAATCCTAAGGGCGCTACTGGGTTTGGAGTTCGTACCATCATAAAGTTTCTCGAGGAGCATCAAAACTTGTAGATTATCTTTATTTTCTCTAAAATTTTTTATTATAAGAAGAATGTATTTGAGAAAAGGTGCCAGCACTGCTGTTTCCCAACGGCTCACGCACGTCAGTATCCAGCAGCGACATCAGGTTTGACTTCCGGGTTCGGAATGGGACCGGGTCGGGCCCTAACGCTATGGCCGGCTACCTTGTATTATATTTCCGTCAATTTAATCCTTCCTATGTCTTCTACCTGTGACAAAATTTACAAATCCTAAGTCGGGATAGTAAATTCATAGCTAATACGGGTTAGTTATGCATATTGGCCCAGTTATTAAGATTGGGTACAATCAATCATAATTCACAGCATTAATTTGATATAATTATCAAAATTCATTTGCGAGGAACAATAAAAGCAAAGAGGTGTTTCCAATAGCAGAAAACATGTTGAGTATGTGTAACAGGTTTAATTGCAAACAAGTGATAGTTTGGGTAAATGCAAGGGTTAATATCCGACTACGCCAAGACTGGTAGTTTATTACCGTCCAGAGGTCAAAGATTCTGTTGAACTAGCAGTGCGTATATGAAAACTCAGCATAACAAATCTACTTTATCGATCCTGATCTTTTTTTATAGCTGTCTGCTTAAATCGTGATTTTTTATGCTCCAGTAGTTTGTCTAACTGTTTTTTTGGCTAGATCAAGTTATTTTCAAGGCTTGCAAAATCTTGTAATTTCACCTTTTGAGCATTTTACTACCTCCAATTCACGATTTATATAAAAGATTTGTGAATATTATATTAAGCAATTGGATAAACATGGAAATTTGACTCATAGAGTTGCTGTTTTAGACCAGGAATTGTGCCAACCAAGAAAGTGTGGATTAGAGTGCATAATCTATTGCCCTGTAAATAAGACTGGTGGAGAATGTATTATTCAAAGGCCTGATGATGGGAAGGCTGTTATTTATGAGGATTTGTGTACGGGATGTACTATCTGTATTAAAAAGTGTCCTTTTGATGCTATTGTAATAGTTAATCTGGCCCAGGAAATTGGCGTAGACAAAATACATCAATATGGAATCAATAGTTTCAGGTTATATAAAATTCCTATACCAAAAGAAGGTACTGTAACAGGTATTGTAGGCAGGAACGGTATGGGGAAGTCTACAATAATAAACCTGCTTTCAGGAAATATAAAACCTAATTTTGGTAACTATGATAAGGAATTAGGTTGGGATGAAATTTTAACAAAGTTGTCTGGCATTGAGCTACGCAAACACTTTGAAAAAATTCAATCCAAATCATTGCGTACTTCAATAAAACCTCAGCTTGTATATCTTATCCCAAAGGCTTTCAAAGGTACCGTATCTGAATTACTAAAAAAATACGATGAACGGAAGGTTTCGGATGTATTGATAGAAGAGTTAGGTCTAAAATACTCCCTAGATAGAGATCTTTCAACATTAAGTGGGGGAGAATTACAAAGAGTAGCTGTAGCTGTTGCTGCAGCTAAGGATGCAGAATATTACTTTTTCGATGAACCTTCTTCTTTTAATGATATTTACCAACGTTTGGCTGTTGGACGGGTCATAAATAATTTGGCTAAGGAGGGTAAAAGTGTAATGATTGTGGAACATGATATGTCTTTACTTGATTACCTATCGGATAACATTTACATTACTTATGGAGAACCTGGTGCCTATGGTATAGTATCATCCCTTCAAAGCACTAAAATAGGGATAAATAATTTCTTAGAAGGGTACATTCCTACTGAAAATGTTAGGTTCAGGGATAAAGCGTATAAATTTGATATATCCAGTATTACCGAGACTGTTCTCTCATCTTCTCCTATAGTGGGATATACTGCCCTGATGAAAACCCTTGGTCAATTTTCTATTACTGTAGATAAGGGAGAAATACATGAGGGAGAGGTAGTCGGAATTGTTGGGGCAAATGCTTTGGGTAAAACTACCTTCATGCGGATGCTAGCTGGCATAGAAAAAATAGATCAAGGTAGTCTAGACACTACAGTAAGAATATCTTACAAACCTCAATATCTAAACCAAGATATTGATGGTGATGTTCGCTCGTTAATCTATTCTGCAAACAGTGGGCCATTCGAAGGTACCACAGTTGAAGAACACGTTTTTTCTCCACTGGGAATCAAAAAGCTATATGACAAATCCATTAAGGGGCTTAGCGGGGGTGAATTGCAAAAAGTGGCAATATCATTATCATTAATAAGGTCGGCTGATGTGTATGCGTTAGATGAACCATCTGCATTTCTAGACATAGAAGATAGAATTACGTTTGCAAAATTCATTCAAAGATTTACCAAAGCAAACGGAAAGTCTGCATTAATTATAGATCATGACATTCAATTGATAGATTTGGTTTCAGATAGATTGATTATTTTCGAGGGTATCCCCGGTATAAAGGGAACAGGTACATCACCAATTACCAAGGAAATTGGCATGAACGACTTTCTTAAATCACTCTCAATATCCTTTAGAAGAGATGAGACAACTGGGAGACCTAGAGTTAACAAAGAAAGCAGCAGGCTAGACAGACAGCAAAAATCAGATGGTAATTACTACTACTTGAAGAACAAATAGGTTTACAAGTTGTATTATTAGATGAGTAAATTTTTGAAAAAACTTCTCAAAGGCGTATTGGCAGATGAGGATCTCGAAAAAGTTTATTCTTCATTTGATATGATAGGTGACATAGCCATCATTAAAATTCCTGATTCCCTGTTGACAAAAAAAAATGTCATTGGAAAAGTCATCCTTGAAAGTATAAAAAACTTAAAATCTGTTTTTTTACAAAGGTCATCAGTTTCCGGAGAATACCGGTTACGAGGATTAGAAGTTATTGCGGGAGATGAGAAATACGTTACTTTTTATCGGGAGTATGGTTGCAAGTTTTTAGTCAATGTGGCTACCTCTTATTTCTCACCTAGATTATCTACCGAACGACTCCGAATTTCAAATTTGGTTTCTCCTGGAGAATTAGTAGTAAATATGTTCTCAGGAGTTGGGACATTTTCGGTAATAATGGCAAAAAAACATCCTATAAAGGTATACAACATTGATTCTAACCTGGATGCCTATATCTTGAGCATTATGAACTCAAAATTAAACAAATTAAATGATCGCATCTTTTCAATACACGGAGATTCTCAGCAAGTACTTCGTTCAAAAACCTTCAAAGATCGTATCGATAGAGTGCTACTTCCATTACCTGAAAGAGCTCATGAATTTGTAGATATTTCCATAGATTGCTTAAAGCCTTCTGGAGGGCATTTACATTTCTTCTCTCATATCAAAAGTGATACCAAAGCTCAGGTTGTTACAACTTCTGAGGCTCATATTCGCAACTTATTCTCAAAGTACCGTTTTGAAATAGAACATACCCAAATAGTCAGAGATGTAGCTCCAAGACTTTATCAGACAGTTACGGATCTCTTTATTTCCAAATGATCACATCCATTTGCTAAGGAAGGGAGGGAATCTTACTTTGCATTGGTATTTTTTTCATTAACTGTAAGAGTAACTCCAATCCATCCAACTATAAAGAATATAACGCCTACAATCACAGCTACAGTCAATTTTAGCAACAAAATACCCCAATCCGTTGCAAAAAGAGTATATATATAAGCAGTGAAAAAAGAGATAGCTAACAATATTAATACGATTCCCTTGATTTTTTCGATTCCATTCATAGTTTTCTCATTCTAAAACTCTTGTATTTAAACCATCGAATTACCCAGAAATGAAACCAATCATACTATTTGTTTATAAATACCGAACTAGGCTCTTCAATAGTTTTGATGTAATTCTCCTCTATCTTGTTTAAGAATTGTTCTCGGGTTAAATGATCACTGTTTAGAAAGGCAGCAATAGAACTACCACCTGCTCCTGCACCTTCTTTTACAAATCCTTCAGAGTAAGACCGCAGTCCCTTTTTAGTTGACTTTTCTAAAAGGAGATCAATGTAAAAAATTGGTACATCATCTGAAATGTTATTCCTCAATCCGACAATGTCTGATTTCTTATCATTGATTATGTAAGAAGTTGTTCCTATGCAGATGGTATCTTTTAACCTTACATTCAATGATTTTAATAAAGCTAAAATACAACACATTTGAGTTCCTCCAGCCAAGATAATTTTCTTTTTATTGGAAATGATTTCTTCAGCTAAACCGACAACTGTGGGCATTAGCGGGTCCCCCAGGTTTGATATGGCCCTAAATGGGTCGTTTGAACAATCTCCAGGTTTAATTTTAGATCTTGATAGTGCTTTCTCAACTATCTTATTTTTCAGCTCATTTGGGTTGTCTGGCATGCTACTACTGACCATGCCATATCCATCAATGCCCAGAGCCTGCATTACACCCAAAGCCGTCGTTGTACCACCTGGAATACTTTCTCCTATAATTACAGTTTCATTTATCTTGGCCAATTCCTTTCCAAGTAATTTGCCCATATCATAGTTTTTTATTACATTCTCTAGTTCTAAACCCTGTTCTTGAAGTATATTCTTGCCAGATTCTGAACCAATACTAACATAAGGTAAAATAGGTTTGATTTTGGACCCAGAGTCGACTACTGATATTGGGATATTTGATAGATCCAAAGCAGTTTTTGAAATTATTGCAGGTGTTGGCTTTCCATCTGGTGTTGCAGGAATTGAATTAATGCATTTACATCCTCCATAGTAGATATACTCTGCGTCTGCGGCGGGTGTATATTTTAATAATTCTGTATTTGCTCCGGCAACTGTCAGACCGGGAATAGTAGATGTTTCGGTATAGGATATTGCCAAAATAAAAGAAGTTTTGTTTGATTTGAAGGACAATAAATCATTAGCGCCTCCTTTAGCAGGGAGACTCTGGATAACGTCAGTAATCAACAAAATTCTGTCAAAGCCTATTGATAATAATCTTTACTGGTTGGAGGGGAGAATGAGGAGGCTGGGGGACCTGGGGAGACTGCGGGAGAGAGTTGTTATGCGTGAAGCTAAAACCTTTTTCCAGACAGTCAGGATTTCATCTGCAAAATAAGGAAGACTGAGACGGAGGCTGCAACAGCGGGAGTGGGTTAAGGAGATGGGATGGTGTGATGATGATGATGATGATCTGTTCTTACGAGCTCATGAATCTAAGGAAATCATCCTCGTCTTTGAATTTGAAAACAAAATTGGATTCAAATTCTTTTTGTAGCGTCGACGTTTTAGTTGAACCATAATGATGTCCAGGGAGTATCATCAATTTTCCATCGAAATTTACTAGTTTACTGTAAATCGAGTTAAACATTTCATGTGGATTCCCTCCAGGCAGGTCTAGTCTCCCACAACTACCTACAAAAACGGTATCTCCAGTGACCATGACTTTGTCATCAATTATTAGACAAATACTATCCTTCGAGTGGCCCGGAGTGTGAATTATTTTGATCTTTGAATCACCAAATTCAACAATCTGCCCATCATCTACTTCAATGTCTTTCTCCAACGGTGACAACTTATGTTGCATCACCTTTGCTCCAGTAGTACTTTTTACTTGTTCATTACCAAATATATGATCAAAATGTGAATGTGTGTTTATAATATACTTATTACTAAGCGAATTTCTTTTTAGATAATCAAAAATAATTTCCAAGTTCCAAGAGGGATCCACGATTATTGAATCCTTATTTTTTTCATCTACGATTACATATGTGAAGTTCGCCATTTCCCCTACCAGAAACTGTTCTACTTTCATGCTGTATCACACCATCCCTTTTTCTGCTTCAAATGGTATTCCAATCTTTTTAACTATTAATCTTCCCACGACATCTGGATTCTTGAGCAATCCATGCTTTGGTCGATGAAAAGTTATTGTTGCGTCTGCACTAATTGCTATGTCATTAATTTTTCCGCTGTCTGGATCCAACCCTGAAGGGATATCGACTGCGAGTATGAAAGAAGTTCCCTTTTTACAATTTATTGTTTCAATCACCTTTGAATAAGGTTCTTGTATTTCTCTTTTGATTCCAGTTCCAAAGATCCCGTCCAAAATAATGCTTGACTTTTTAACCTCGTCCTCAATTTCAGTAATGCTGTTTGATTTTAAAGTAAATTTTCTTATCGATTCTATCTTACTTATGATTTGCCAATTTAAAATGGATTCTGTGGTATTTAGTTCCTCTGGGGAACATAATAGGATCACAGATAGGTTGATTTTCTTATCCGATTTATTTCGCGCAAGAATGTATCCTGATAAGTGACGCATTGCAACCAGTGCATCGCCGCCGTTGTTTCCCTTACCACAAACTGCAACTATTGGATTATCTAGTATGTTTTCATTGAATTCGGTTATCAAGAAATCTGTAATTCTAGATCCCGCATTCTCCATCATCAAAATTTTCTTCATCGAATAAATGGATTCTCCGTTGTTTTCTATCTCGTACATCTGACTTGAAGATATCGGCTCATACCCTTTCTCGATTGCATAATTACTTTTCATATTCATAAATTTTCTTACCTTAAAGACTGAATTAATGAATTTTTTCTAAAAAAATCTACTGACAGTCCTTTATTGATATGAGTGTAACCTCTTTTCTTCATGAGCTTTTACTTTCTGATCGAAATGCTCTTTATGATCTTTTGTGATATGAATTTTATAACAATCATCGTGAAGGATTCCTAGTTCACAGAATTCACATGATGTTACAAATTCCAATTCCTTGAAATCATCTTTACAAAAACTGCATTTATCATTTGGCAATGACTCGGTCAATAACGGTTTTAGCCATCCTTCTCTCCATAAGATGTGGGGCAATAAATAAACACTAACCTGATCCCTTAAATATTTATCATACATTAAAAGGCATCAGATAATTTTTTAGTTTAACTTTCTTTATTTTAGAATCATAAATTGCATAGGTATCTCCATTGTAATTACATTTAATGATCGGAAATTTTTTTGGTTTTTTCTTAAATCTTACTATTTTGTAATATTCTCTTGTTTTTCTTGGCAGGTATTTTATTTCCCCCTTAACAATTAGTCTTTGTTTTCTCATAAATTTAAATGCCAAAATTATATATCGGTCTTGATAAGCCTCAAACATTTGTGTAATGTGATAACATCTGTCAATTTGATCTTGGGGTACATATATGCTATTACTGGTAGCCGTCTTTGCCTCTATTGATAGTAATATAGAATCTGTGTTGTTTACTGCTACAATGTCAGGTAAGCCTGTGCTCGACCCTCCCAATCTTCGCGCAATCCATTCTCCAGAATTTAACTGCTTAACCAAACGATACTCAAAATTATATCCTCTGCTCCTGCGAATATTGGTCATCCATTACAACGTTTGATTTAGATGCCATAAATTTTTTTTTATACATTCGTAGCTACTATTTATAACGAGTTACGAAACTGTAATTATGAGTTTTAATATTGATTCTACCAAATTACAGGAATCGCTGAATGAATTTTCATCGTATCTAAAACAAGTGGAATCAAGTAGAGAGAAACTAATAAAGGAAAATAGGGAAATTATCGCTTTGAGTAGTAAGGCTATTATATTGTTACACAGCGGAAAGACAGTTGAAGCAACTAATTTAATTAATAACGCGTTTTCTTTGCTCTCAGAACTCAAAAAATATGTCATTTCTGATTTGGAACGTTATTTGTGGCCCGCAGAACAAGAATACGTTGAAGCTGCTATTTTAAAAGAGATTGTTGAGAGGAAAGATCAGTTTAGCGGACATACCGAGCTACAGGTTTCATTAAATGCATATGTTACAGGACTGTTAGATTGCATAGGTGAAATCAAGCGAATGATTTATGATAATCTTAGGAAGGACAATTTTGAAGCCTCATTGTCTTTATTTACCATTATGCAATCCTTATACGATTCAATCTATCCGTTTTCGTTCTACGACAATATTATTTCTGGGGTTAGAAAGAAACTTGATGTTGGCAAACGTATAATTGATGACGTTCGTATTTCTATTACAGAGGAATACAGGCGAAAAAGCTTTCTAGATCGGATCGACCAAGCGTCCATCGTAAAATAATGTGATTATGTTAGATTCCTAAAGTAGGGAAACCTTTCTTGAAAATTAAAAAAAATAGATTAAGCGAATTTGGCAAAAGCTTCAGATAGATATCTGTTTAGCTTATTAGACCAATCCGGGAATCCTTCTGACGTATCGGGATAATTTCTATAATGTTTGACTAACTCTTCATTCATTTGAGAGGTGAATTTCAAGTCTTCTGCAAGTTTCTTATTTAGTGCTCCTCTTATCATCATACCAAGCTTGCTAATAGTGCTAAATTCTGGATGTTCGCCGTTAGTGATCTTATCAACATCCATTTTCGACAGGAAGTGCTTCATGCCGTAGTTTATTTGTTCGTTGGTGAGTTGTTGAAGCATTCTTCTGAATACTTCTAGGCCAGCCGTCTTGTATCCATATTCATTAATGAAATTCTTATTATACTTCCAAAGCCCATTCTCTGAAACGTCTCCTGATTCGATTGCTTCAACCAGATCTTTTCCAGCTATAGTAGCTGCAATTATTGCAGGACCTATTCCGCCAGCATCCAGTGGCTTTGGCATCCATGCCGAGTCCCCAACCATCATATAGCCATTGGCAACCATACAGTCGTTCTGCCTCCTTACGGAAACCTGCCATGTACCCCATTCATTGCCTAGGTCCTCCTCTCCTTTTGATAATCTTGGATTTGATATGACTGGATTGACCCCCACATAGTCATCAATTAACTTCTTCAAATCCCTCTTTTGTCCACTCTCCTTGTTTGCTTTATCAAACAGCTTTTGTTGCACACCCAAACCAATATTCACTTTATTTTCTCCTTTTGGAAAGACCCATCCGTAACCACCAGGAGCCAAATTTTGATCCAAATGAATTATACAATATTCAGGGTCAAAAAACGTCTTGTCTTCGTTACCTTTTTTATCAAAATCGTAAATATACCTGCCAGTAGATTCTAAATCATTTCTATCTATTCTTCTTTGAATGTGGGTTTTAATTGGTAGATTTGTTCGTAAGACTGAAGTAACACCAGTGCAATCGACTACCACTTTAGCAGTTTTCTTAAATATTTCCTTAGTCTTTATATTTTCCCCTTCTACACCGACTATAAAATTATTCTCAGATGTTAGTTGTCTAATCATGATATTACTAGCTATTTCAACTCCCAATTTGGTTGCCTCCGTAACTTGTTTTTGGGGTAACCGTTTTCTATTTAATATATAACCCTCCCCATCAAATGACACTCGGGTTTCGTGATCCGGTGAAAAGGCTACTACTCCTTTTACTGGATGTTCGATTTCTGGGTAACCCCACGATATTTTTATTCTATCCGTCATGTAATCTACAGTGTTTTTCCCTACTGCATCACCACAAATCCAACCCGAGATGGTCTTTCTTCCTTGAATGTCGATAGAGTTCCTATCTAGTACTAGAATCTTCATTCTTTGTTTAGAATAGTAAGATGCAGATGAGGCTACTATTAGTCCAGCTAACCCTCCACCTGCTACTATGATGTCATAATCTGTTTTTGACAGGCTCATCTTTTCCTGATAGTAGGTATAAGAAAGGATAATTAAAGCTATGTTGTTAATATATACAATTAAATATTATCCAGGCTCGGCTCTGTAACGTTAGCGAAAAAGCTATAGCTTTTCATCGCGCTTGTCATTTATGATCTGCCAGACAAGAAATAGAACAAGACTGGGGATGTGATGTATGTCATACATCTTTATTTACTTGGCCTTTCATTAAGAAATACATCAAAAGCATTATCCAGATTTGTCAAAAGAAGCCAAACTGCAATAAGGGATTGGATTCTAAAGTACCAGCCTGTGGAATTATCAAAAAAAGGAAGAAAATTGACGAATACATATAGTAGACGAGACATTGCTTAAAGTTGGCTCCGAATATATCTGGCTTTGGGTAGCCATAGAACCAAAAAACAGGGAGATGCTCGCACTTTTTTAACTTATAGATCAATAGAGAGAAACCTGTTTGCGGCTTAAAGGTTTCTAAAAAACATGGTAATGATCTATGGAAAGCATCCAATATCTACACACGGTGGGGGTAGTTGATAACCTCAAGCCTATGGGTTTCTAACACTAGATCATCATGTTCATTCCTCTTGGGAGAAAAGATTGATTGAAAGAAGAATGCAGTATGTCAACTAGGATAGAACTGAATATTTCGACGATCACTCCATGTAGAAAGGAATCTGTAAACTAAACCCTGTTCAGAAATGGTTGAATGTATTTTCAGATCCTCATAATGTGGGCGTGATTTATGCTTAATTAGAGTCCTAGATTCACTATCTTTTATTAGATCTCTTGCATAATTAGTCCAAACAGCTTTATTTCTGTCTATGTTGTATAACGTTGTCCTTTCCTTGCTATCCTATGATAGGTTATCCAGAAAACCATTTTGTTTAAATGATCTATAGGTCTTCCAACAGGACTGGAGCGTCTAAATTGAGGGGAGTAAAAGTAGAGCCTCATAATAGGTAAGAAAAAAAACTAGAACCAAATCTAAATTTTATCATATTTCCTTCTCTTTAATTTTTGAAAATTTTTACCAAGTTAATCCACGCTTTGGGCTTTTTTTAGAAAAATTCGATGGTATCAACGGATTCAAGGGTATAAAATCGAGTTTTTTGGGTAACCATTTGCAATTTGCCTTTTATATATTTTCGTTACATGGTAAAGCATGGTATTAAGTAAAAAGGAAAAGAAAAAGTTGGTAATAAAGATGTACGAAGATGGTAAAACAACCCGACAGATAGCTAAAGAGCTAAGAATGTCTCTTAGAGATATTGGTATCATATTAAGAGAATACAATCACGAGCCAGAGCCCAAACCTGCCAAATCTGACCATGCTAAAGCCTTTCAATTGTTCTCTAAAGGAAAAGATCTTATTCAAGTTTCCATTGCATTGGATTTACCATTTGATCTTATAAGGAGATACTTTTTTGAATATTTAGAACTAAAAGGTATGTTTGATTTTGTAAGTGTTCTAAAGAACTATCCCAACTTTATTCGCTTCTTTGTACAAATAGCTGAAAAAATGAAATATGAAGGGCTGTTTAAGGAAGATATTAATATTCTAGTGGCAAGCCTGGTGGCTCCTATATCCATTCGTCATAGAAAGGAATGGTTGGAACATGAGGTAAGACTACTTGAATTGAAAAAAATGAGATTAGAGGGTGAAATAACAAACTTGGATGATAATATCAAAGCAAAACTTTCATTTCTTCCAAGAAGATATTCTAGTACATCTGATTGATTTACAATCAATCTATAGATCTATAGGGTTTATTATCAAAAGATCTCTTGCATAAGCAGCCAAAACAGCTTTATTTCCCTCCATCGTGTGCAAGGATGTCCTTTCCTTTTGTTATCATATGATAAATTATCCAGAAAGCTATTGCTGTTCAAGTCATTCACATGCCTTTCGGTCCAACAGTTTGATGATATCTACCAGAAGATAGAGAAGAAGTATGCAAATCATGAGACAAATCGTCTACTAATTCATAATAAAGATAGAAAAAGAGCCGTTGGAGCTGGTAGACGCTTCAAGCTTATTGTTAAGAACAGGGTTATCATGGTTTTGGCGCTACAGGCTCTACATCACCTACACCTTGACAGGTTTTCTGTTTGACCTAGATCAAAGTAACATATGTAGAGACATTCCAAAGATTGAAAGATTAATCAGAAGATGTTTACCCATTCCTCGAAGACTGCATAATGTAACCAAGAGGTTAAAAACAAAAGAAGAGGTTGAACAGTATTTTCCAGGCTTTATGGCTTTCACAGAGTGTACAGAACAACCCATACCAAGACCAAACAACGTGGTAAGAAGAAGAATGTACTATTCAGGCAAGAAAAAGAAACACACTGTCAAGAACCTGAACACAGCAAATCAGAAGGGCCTGATAATAGATCTCTTGCGTAATTAGCACAGGCTAGCCATATCTTCTGGCCTTCACCTACTTCTATCACTAAAAGGTATTCATTATCCTGTAGTTTACCAGTCCTGATACTATATCTGATATTCTATCGTACTTTCTCAACCT